>JBEIQV010000183.1:0-6712 GCA_040376335.1 Verrucomicrobiia bacterium
ATACGCTGGCTCCGGGCGGGGAGATGATTTCTCTGGGGCATTTTTTTCCGAGTGCGGGGTTTACCGATGAACATAGTCATCTGCTGCTGGCGCGTCCGGTCATCGCGGCGGAAGGCGGTGCGCGGCCCGATGAGTCGGAGGCGATTACGGAGTGTCGTGCATTTTCTCCCGCTGAGTTGCGCGGGATGATTGCGAGCGGTGAAGTGCGCGATGCAAATACGCTGGCGGCGTTTGCACGGATGGTGGCGTTGGGTGTGGTGAATTTTTGACGCGATGGGATTGCGCTTCACACGGCAGGGCCGACTCAGCATCTTCCGCCGCCCATGTGGTTTCTAAAGAAGCTATTTAAAAAGCGCGACGAGTCCGCAGCCGCCGATGGAGAAGAGGTGAAGCCTTTTCTCGATCATCTGGAGGATTTGCGTTGGACGCTGATCAAGATGATTACCACGCTTGGTATTGCGATGGTTGTGGCATTCGCGTTTCGCAAGGAAATAGCCACTGCGCTCGCTTATCCTCTCACAGTGGCGCTCGGCAAGGAGAGTGTGAGCACGCTGATCAGCATCAACCCCATCGAATCGGTGACGATGTCTTTCACGCTGTCTTTTTACACGGGCATCGTCGCTTCATTCCCACTGTTGTTTTTTTTCCTCGCGGAATTCGTGCTGCCAGCGCTGACGAAAAAGGAGAAGAAATACGTGCTGCCGGCTGGGGGTATTGGGTTCTTCCTTTTTTTGATCGGTGTGTTGCTCTGCTACTTTTTCGTTTTACCCACGACGTTGCGCTGGCTTCACGATGACGCTGCCAGTCTGGGGGTGAAGTCGAGTTGGACGATGAGCCAATACTACGGCTTTGTGACGCATTTGAGCATCGCGGTGGGGCTCATCTGTGAGCTCCCGGTGGTGATGGTGACGCTCAGCGGAATCGGCTTGCTCAGCTACGAGTGGCTGAAAGGGATGCGCACTTACGGCCACGCGATTGCACTCGTGCTGGCGGGCATCATTTCGCCGACGCCTGATTTTTTCATGCTGATCATCTTTGCTCTGCCGATCATGGCGCTTTTTGAAGGGTGCATCTGGTTGATTTGGGCACTGGAGAAGCGACGTGCGCGGATTGAGGCGCAGGAGCAGGCTAAGGCGAGCATTCCCGATGATGACCATCACGAGCCGATTGATTGACCGGAGCGTTGAAGACGGAGGACGTGCCTGATTTTTTGCATAAACTCTAAGAAGCCCCCGGTAAGCCACGTCTCCCAAGTATAGAAAGTCATGACGCCACCACCCGCCACCGATATTCGCGGGCTACTCGACCGCTATGAGCGGCCGCTCGTTCGCTATGCCCAAAGCATAGTGGGCGATCTCGAGAGTGCCCGCGATGTCGTTCAGGATGCGTTCATTCGCTATGCGCGCATCATCAGTGGTGAGGTGGGAGGCGACGATGCCATGCAACCCGCACGCACTACAAACGAAGCTGAGGCAGTGAGCGAAGTCGCTCTCGATCCGTCCGACACACGGCACGTCGAGGCGTGGCTTTTCACCGTGACACGAAATCGTGCGCTGGACCACGTGCGGAAATACAGCCGCATCATCCCCATGCCGATGCCCGAGGAGCGCATGAGCGAAGAGCCGGGGCCGGACGAGGAACTCGCATCCAGTGACGCCGCTGACTGGCTTTTGAAACTACTCGATGCGCTGACGCCCAACCAACGCGAGGTCATCCGTCTCAAATTTCAAAACGATCTTAGTTACAAAGAAATTTCGGACATCACGGGCCTCACGGTCACGAACGTGGGTTTCCTACTCCACGTCGGACTGAAAAAACTGCGCACCCTCCTGCGCGAAGCACCTCTCGATGCCATTCCAATCCGCCTACGCACCGCACTATGAGCTACGACGATCAAAAATACACAGCCTACGCACTCAGCGAACTCGACGCCAACGAGTGCGCGGAAATCGAACGCGCTATTCTCGCGCAACCACAATCCAATGCTGAAATCGAAGAGACGCGTGAGATGGCAGGCATCCTCCGCGAGACGCTGAAAGCGGAAACGGCCCCGGCTTTGTGTGAACATCACCGCGACGCCATATTTCGCGCAGCAAGCATCGCGGGAAAAGCATCAAGACCGACACTCGAAAATGTCGTTACGCACGCGGAACCTGCGTGGTGGCAACGAGTGGGCTTCTGGCAGCTCGCTACTGCGTGCTTGGTCTTTAGTTTTGGCGTGTATGCGATTGGCACGAGCCTCGGCGGCGGTGAAAAAAATCGCATGGAAGTTGCGCGCGCGAGCGATGGGCAAAAGGTGCAGATCGGGAATCTCGCTGCGAATGACAGTGAGCAAAGCGAAATAGGGCCGAGTTTCAAAGTTCCAGCGCAGTCACCACAGGTAGGAGCGCCTACCATCGCAACTCACATCAATGTCGCGCAGACGACTCCCTCCGGCGTTGTTTCGGTGCCAAATGATTTGGCGAATAAACTACAGCCCTCCACACCGAATCGTCCGCAGGTAGTAGATCCAAACGACCCGCTCGCGACATTCAGAGCCAGAGCCGACATTGGCAAAAAGGTTCCCGCGAGAGCCGACGCTCAATCATCCTCTTCATCGCTCGTCGGCCCGCAAGAGCAAGTAGTGCTGCGTTCTGACCATGGCGAAGTGAAGCTCAGCGGAGACGAGGCAAACCGCTACTTTTCGGTGCGTGAGTATCTCGATGCACGCTGGCGTGAAGCGAGCAGCCTCCACGAAGGTTCGAGCTACGCGGAACTCTCCCGCATTTTCCGTCATGAGTCATATGCCGACGGAGTTCATCGCTTCGTGATGGTCCGCTGTCCTTCGATCAAAGTGGGCGTTTCCTTTGTCACCAAAGAAAACAAAGAACCCGAATGGCCGATGCCAAAGGACGCGAAAATTCGCACCATCACACAGCCCTATTTCGAGCCGGAGATAGGAAATTGATTCTCAATTACGGGGGGGTATAGCCGTATTACTTGCGGAAGTTTTCCATCGAGACGGGCGGGATGAGCACGCCTTTGAGTTCGCGTTTCCACCACGTCACGGGGTTTTCTTCGGCGCGGGTGAAGTGGTAGTCGTAGTAGAGCATGCGCACGAAGCGCGGTGGCTCGTTGGGAAATGGATTCTTTTCGAGCAGGGCGAGGACGGTGGGTTCGCCTTCGAGCACGCGGCGCAGAAGGGCTTCGAGCCAGTAGGCGTTGCTCGGTGGGTGGAGCGCGGCGAACCACATCTGCCAGTCGAGCCGCGGCTGGTGCGGGGCGACGAGCGAGGGGCTGCGGTAGAGGCTGCCGGCCTTGCAGGGGAATTCGTATTCGCGCCAGACGCGTCCGTCATCGCTGCCTTCGAGGATGATCTCGGGGCGCGCGGTGGTCATCGTGCGGAAGAGACCATAGCCATTGAACGTGCGAAGGAATTTCCACCACGCAGTCTCTGGGGCTTTGCCGGTGCGATCGTATTCAGCGCGCATTGCGTCCATTTCACGCTGCTGTCTTGCGGCACCGCCGAAGGCATCGAGCATTCCGCCGAAGGTGAGCGCGACGGATGCCGCTGCCATTGTGCAGGCTGGGATGAGTGGCCAGCGCGGTGCGGGTTTGCTTTCCGCAACGCGCACCAGACGCCGCAGGAAAGGCGTGGTGTCGTCGAGGAAGGGGAGGCAGAGCGCGATGGTGAGCCAGTTGAAGTAGGTGTAGTTGCCCGTCGCGATGATGGCGAGTTGCAGTGCGATTTGCGCCAGCACTGCGCAGTGCCGGAGCGTGGGCCAGCGCGGCGGCGCGAAGAGCAGGATGGGTGTGGCGATTTCGATCCAATACATCACCCAGCACATCGCGCGGTGGAGCCACGCAGGCCATTGATGCGCGAACCACGATGTCCACAGCGGGAGCGGTTGTGTTTCAAAATGGAAATCGAGCGCGGTGTAGTTGAGCCACGTCGCGTCGTTCCATGTGAGCTTCACGATGCCGGACTGCATCATGAGACGGAAGAAAAGCCACCACAGCAGCCAGCGTCCGATTTTTTGCGCGGAAGTCTCGCGCCCCCACTGCGGGCGGAGCGACCACGGAAGCCACGCGGCGGCGAGCGGCGCGGTTTCGAGGAGGAGCGCGTCCCATTGGAAATTGGAGAACGGGCCGCCGACGCTCATCAGCGAAAGATAGAGCGCCCAGCAGACGAGCGCGCACACGCCGGGGCAGAAGCCGGCAGTGAGCGCGATGGCGAAGAGCGCGCCGAGCCAGCATTGCGCGAGCAGCCACTTGTCGCCGTGGCCGAGCCAGCAGAGCGTGGGATGCTCGAGGGCGCGGAATGTTTCCGCTTTTTGCGCTGCGAGCAGTTGTTCGCCCACGGGCAGTAACCCGTGTTCGCCGACAAGCCCGCGCACTTGCGAACCCCAACTCCAAAACGCCACGAGAAAAATCGCACCGAACGCGATGGCGAAAACGCGGCGCGCTGCGGTGAAGGTGTTTTTCTCCACCGGCAGCAGGACTTTTCCTTTACGTGCGGCGAATTCAACTCCGCCCCAAAGCAACACGAACACGGCCCAAAGTGCGATGCAGCGTGCGAGCGGATCGGTGAAGAGTCTCTCCAGCGCGGCCCAAAGCGGGAGCGTCGTAGCGAAGACAGCGAGTTGGAGGAGGCGCGACTTCGTCATGACGCGGGGCTACTCGCCTTTGCCGAGTGCGACGATGATTTCAAACTCCGCCGCCGTGAGCGGCATCACGGAAAGACGCGACTGTTTGAGAAGCGAGATGTTTTTTAAAGCGGGCGTCGCCTTGATGGTTTCGAGCTTCACAGGAGCAGCGAAAGCGCGGACTGGCGCGAGATCCACGCAGTCCCAGCCCGGCTCATCGGCAGTCGTGTCGGGATGCGCCGTGCGGGTGACCTTGGCGATGCCGACTACTTCCTTCCCAACGACCGAGTGATAAAACAGAACGAGGTCGCCCGCTTTCATCGCCCGCAGATTATTCCGTGCCTGAAAATTTCGGACACCCGTCCAAGCGGTCCCGTTGTCCTTTACGAATCGCGCCCACGAGTAGGCCGTGGGTTCCTGTTTCACCATCCAGTGCTGTTTTGCCATGGCGACAGGGCGCTCAACCGCGCGAAGAAGCGCAAGCGAAAATTGCGCGAAACTCCTGTTGGATAGTTCGCTTCCAGTGCTCAAAAGACGACAATTAAACTGTGCGGAGCCTCTCAAATGTTGAGTTGTCGGACTTGCACGTGGATTCCTTTCGGCGTTGCATAATGCCGTCAAAGTCCGAGGGGATGGTTCCAGTTTCCGCTTGTCGCGATGTGGCTCGTGCCTAGTGTGCGCGGCCCGCTGTGGCGGGGACTTTTTTAAAACCAATGAGCACTTACAACTGGATCGAATCGCAAGCATGGCAACTGGACTTTTTCGGGCTTCCGCACCGGGTGCCATGGGCGGCGGATGCGCTCCAGCCGGATGCGCAGCAGTTTAATATGGAGGCGCTGGTGCGTGGGTGCCGGGCTTGTGCGGAGGAGGGTGTCGTAGGGCCGTGGCGCGGCTTTGCGGCGGCGGCGGAGCATTTTGGCGCGATGACGGAGGCGCTGGAAGATCATGAGTATTTGCGGGCGACGGAACTGCTGGCGAAGATCGAGGCGGAACATTCCGGCTCGCCGTATGTGCTTTTTCACCAGGCCTACGTGAACCGGCAGGGCGGCAATGATCCGGAGGCGGTGTGGCTTTATGCGGCGGCGGCGGAGAAGGCGCCGGGGATTCCGTTCATCTGGGACAATCTCGGCACGATGCTGGCGGAGAATGGCGAGCGCGAGCAGGCGGTGCAGGCGTTCATCCGCGCGGTGCAGGCGAGCCCGGATGATCAAGTGGCGCTCGAATCGCTCGTGCAGCTCAAGGCGGCGGTGAAACTCCAGCGCGACCCGAAGGATCCGAAGAGCCTCGTGGTGGTGCCGGTGGAGCAGTTCAAGCAGATGGCCCAGCAGCAAATCGAACCGCTCAGCAAGCACCCGGAGCAGCTCGTGCAATTCGGCGAGACGCTTTTGCGCGACGGGATCATCGCCGACGTGGGCGTGGAGGCTTTGGAAAAGGCACGCGAACTCCAGCCGGAGGATCCGCGCACGCTCATCGCGCTCGGCGCGGGCTACCGGATGCTGGGGAAATTTGTGGAGAGCCGCGAGAACATCACGCGCTACACGGAGCTGAAGCCGGAGGATCCGTTTGGTTTTTTCAACCTCGCGCAGACGTGCAACGCAGCAGGGGACAAGGACGCGGAGATGGCGGCGCTGACGAAGACGCTGGAGATTGACCCGAACATCCAGCCCGCGCTCGGGATTAAATTTGAGCTGAAAGGCAGCGAGACGGATGCGGCGAAGGAGAAGCAGCTCGCGGATTTCGCCGAGCAACGCGGCGCGTGGATGCCGTTGCTGCTCGCGAGCAGTTTGGCCCGCGACCGGGGAGATATGCCACAGGCGCTGGAGTTCGCAAAGCGGGCGCATGAGCGCAATCCGAAGTCGGAAGAAACGCTGCTCCAGTATTGCGCGATGATCGGCGATGCGGGAGACGCGGGCGCGCTCGAAGTGGTCATCCAGCCAGCCGTGACCGGTGGCTCTTACACCAAGCGTCTCGACTGGAACTACGCGCAGTCCCTTCACCAACTCGGAAAAACCGCGCAGGCCATCGAAGCGCTCCGCCGCGCGCAACTCAGCGGCGCAGCGGACGACTTCAAAGCAGCCGCCGAATCC
>JBEIQV010000229.1:0-5494 GCA_040376335.1 Verrucomicrobiia bacterium
AACGGAGCGTTTGCCATTGGCGCTGATGCCGACGGCGATGAGGATGGCGCAGGAGAGCACGGCACCATCGACGCGGACTTTTTCGTAGCGAGCATCCAGAGCGAGGTAGGGAAAGGACTCGGTATCGAGGCGACGTGAGCGCCATTTTTCCAGTTCTGAATCGAGGGAAGCGGAGGCGCGGCTGACTTGGGAGGAAGAGATATCCAGGCCGCCGCAGAGTTTTTCGAGCACAGCGGTGACGCGGCGAGTGGAGACCCCTTGCACATACATCTCGGCGATGGCCAGAGTGAGAGCGCGCTCGCTGCGGGCACCGCGTTCGAGAGCGGAGGGATAGAAGTCCACATCGCCGCGCACCTGCGGGACGGCGAGCGTGAGTCTGCCGAGGCGAGTGTTGAGAGTCTTGGGTTTGAAACCATTGGCGTGGCCCTTGCGGGAGTCGGTGCGTTGGTAAGGTTCAGCTTCGAGCGCCTTGGTGCGCTCGACCTTCATGGCCTCATTGAGGAGGAGAGTGAAGGCATCGGCGAGGCCGTCGGCGCCTTGGTCGAGAACGATGGAGACGATTTGGTCGAATGGTGATAGGTCGTGGTGTTGGCGGGTCATGTTGTGGATGTGGTGTTGAGTTGGTGATACTTCCCAAACACCTCACCGCAGCAGGCCCGCCGCTGCCAACTCGGCATCGTGAGTTTTTGTCAAAAACTCACAAAAGCACTTTTACAGAAAGACCGTTACACTCCCATTGGAAAAACTCAAAGGCATCTGGTGTGCTGCAAAAGTCACCATTAGACTCATCCAATTGAACGCTGCCTCGCCTGATTACTACGCCACGCTCGGCCTCGACCGCCGGTGCACGACTGCGCAAATCCGCGCGGCTTACCGGCTGCTCGCCAAGCAGCATCATCCCGATGTGAACGGTGGCTCGCCGGAAGCCGTGGCGCGCTTGCAGGAACTCAACGCCGCGCACGAAACGCTCAGTAACCCCTATCTGCGCCGCGCCTATGACCGCGAACTCAACTCCGAAGAAGCACCCGCCGCTCCTTCGCGTGCCGCGAAAAGCGACCGCAACATCGCACAGGATGCGCAACTTCGTATCGAAGACTTCTTTCGCGGAGCGACGCTCAATGTGCTCGTGAACGATCCCGGCAACCCCGGGGGCGCAGAAAACTACCAGCTCGTCGTCCCGCCGGAAACCGCTCCCGGCGCACGCTTCCGGCTTCCTCGTTCGCAAAACGCAGGGGGCGGTTTTGTGAACGTGCGCGTGAAGGCGCGGCCTGACTTTCGATTCAAGGCGCGCGGCTCCGATTTGCGCTGCGACCTCAAGATCAGCTTCCAACGCGCCCAGCAGGGCGGCACGGAATCACTGCGTGGCGTGACGGGAAATTTCCTCCGCGTGGAGATCCCGCCCGGCGTCCCGCGTGGCGAAACACTCCGCATCCCCCGCGAAGGTCTGCCCAAGTCGCGCGGCGGTCGCGGCGATCTGCTCATTCGCGTGACCTATCGCCCAGAAGTGCGCATCACGCGCTCGGGGCGCTGACTGCCTCATTACACACATCGGTCCCACCGATTCCGAGCGATGCTTTGACCACGGATGTCACGGATACCACGGATACTTTTCCGCCGCCCAGTCCATCCATCCGTGAACATCTCACGCCGCCAGCTTGCGCAGACGCAGCGCGGCTTTGACGCCCTTCTTCGCGGGATGGCGCACGGCGTGGCGGATGACCCACTTGCGCTCTGCGGACGCGCCGTTCAGCCACCGCTCGCAAATTTCAAACGCAAGTGCGGGATGATCCTTCGCGATGTCGCCGATGTGATTCGCCACGCTGCGGCGCACGTAGAGTTCAGGGTCGTCCTTCAGCGCTTCGAGAATCGGCAGCGCGGGACGCGGGTCTTTCACAAACGCCGGGATACGCATCGCCCACGGCAGGCGCGGGCGCGCCCCCTCGGAGCAAAGCCGGCGCACATTCGGGTCCGGGTCGCGCGTCCATTCCATCAGCCGCGCCAGCGTGCGCTCCGGCCAGCGAATCAAATAGGGCCGCATAGAAAACTCCGCAGTGAAGCGGCGCGTCAGCTCATACTGCGCACGCATCGAAACCTCGAACGGATCACTGCCCCCATTGTGCTCCGCATCCAGCCCGTAAGTCGCCACGAAGCTCACGTGCGGGAGATAAAAGAAAGCCGCAAGCCCCGTCTCATCCGTGGGCGTGAGCGGGCGCGTGAGCGAGCGGAGCAAAACCTCCACCGCCTCGCTGTAGCGCGCTGGCAGATGAACCCGCAGCGCCTTCGCCAGATGATGCCCGCGCTGGAGAATCGCGTGAGCGTCCAGCCCGTCCATCGCCGTCTTGCAAAAGGCACCGCCATCGAACTTCGGATGCACGAGCGCGATATTGTGCGCCAGGCATTCCACTGCCTCACGCGCCAGCAGATCGCCTAGCGAACTCCCCTTCTGAATCGAACGCGGCGCAGATGGAATGCGGGCGCGGGGATGGGCGATGATTTCCGGATGCTTCTTCATGGAACGGAGCACCCACCCTGCATCGCAACGCTAGGCGGGGAAAGCTTTCTCCACATCACAGACCGGCACGCCACGAGGCGCGGTCATCAAACAGTCTCAGACGGCGTGGCAGGCTCCGCATCGCCCGCGACATTCCCACTCGCAGCGGCTCCCTCGGCGGCGAGACGCTCCCGGCGCTTCGCCTCCTTCTTCGCCTTTTTGTCCATTTCCTTGCGCCGTTTTTCGAACTGATAATTGGGTTTTTGCATCCTGTCCCCCAGTGCATCGCAGCGTGAAAGCCGATAAGCGAGCGGCGAATTCATATATCGCTCACGTCAAAGCGCACGATTGCCACCCACATCAATTCAAACTATCCCCAGTTCATGAACCAAACCACCTGCCCGATGTGCGAGATGACCGAAATTCTGGAACACACCGCACGCTACGAATGCGCCACATGCGGACACGAATGGGACAAGGCACCCGAGGCCGAAACCGCCGATGGCCCCCGCGTCGTCAAGGACGCCCACGGCAACATCCTCGCCGACGGCGACTGCGTCATCCTGATCAAAGACCTGAAACTCAGCGGCTCCCAAGTCCTCAAAGGCGGCACCAAATCCAAGCCCATCCGCCTTGGCGAGGGCGACCACGAAATCTCCTGCAAAGTGGACGGCATCGCCGTCGGCCTGAAAGCCTGCTTTGTGAAAAAGGCTTAAGGACGATCACGCTCGAAATCTCACGCCCTGCGCCGCCTCACACCGAGCAGCATTCCGAGGCCGCCGAGTAGCGTCACGGCAGCTCCGGGCTCGGGCACTATCGTTAAGGTGACCGCGTGAAGGCCGAGGCCATTGATATCATTGTCGTTGTAGGAAATCAGATAGGTGATTCCCGCGCTTGTGAAGATGCTGTCGTCTTGCATGCCTAGGAATGTGCCTCCATTCCATGTGCCGCTGTAGGTGATGATGTCGTTTTGGAAGTTAAGGAACCCGTCGGGTGCCGAGCCAATATCGTTCACGTGGAACACTGCGCCAGTCACGATGGTCAAGTTGCCGTTGACTGTGATCGCATCCACGAAGCCCCCGTCCGTATCAAACTGCACGTTGAAGTTGGAGGATGCTTTCAACTCAAGGTCGCCGTTCACCGTCAGGCTCCCGATCGGGTTCTCGTTGCTGCCAGGCGAGAATGCACCGCTGCTCTCGACGGTGACATTTCCCAACGTGCCGTTGCTGCCAGCAAGCGTGCCGCCGCTGCTCACCGTCGTGCTGCCGGAAAGCGTGCCGTTCACCGTAATGGTGCTGTTGCCGATTGTTGTCGCCGTTCCGATGAGCCTGCCGAACACCTTTAGCGAGGCGTCGTTCACCGTCGTGTTGCTTGTGATGGAGCCTTCAGAGCTGATCAGCAATGTTCCCGCGCTCACGAACGTCGGGCCGGTGTAGGTGTTGGTATTGGAGAGGGTGAGTGTGCCGGCACCGGTCTTGGTGATTTTGCCATTTTGGCCGGCGGCATTGGCGACGTTGTCTGCGATGACGGCGCTAATGATGGTGTCGCCCGTCCCGCCAAAGGTTAGGGTCTGAAACCCACCGGCCCAATCCGTGTAAACATTCCCGGTCAGTGAGAGCGTGGCGGGGCCGGTGAGGTTGTTACTCAGCGTCGCGTTACCGCCGCGGCCCATGACGCTGCCACTGAACGTGAGACTCTGGCTGCCCGAGACCGTCGTCGTGGTGCCATTCAACCAAATCCTGTTAGCCACCGTGCGCGCCGTGGTGGCCGCCTGCAGGACCAAGGTGTTTCCGTTGAGAGCCACGATCCAGTTGCCGAATGGGCTGGTCGTGTCGATAACCACGGTGCCCGCCTGCAGGTCCGTGCCTGGGACGCCGAGATTGTCAAGGGAGCTGCCATAGGTATTGATGCCGGAAAAGGTGAGCGTGCCGGCACCGTTCTTGGTTAGGACGCTAAATACGCCGTTGATGGCCCCGGAAATGGTCAGGTTTCCGCTGTTCACGGAAGCCGTCAGGTTATTTGCCATTGTCACCGGGGCGCTGATTTCCTGAGTGCCGTCCGAACTGATGCTGGCACCGCTGCCCCTCATGGTCAGACCGCCTCCTGAGCCGGGAGCAATCGTGTAGCTGCCGGTGTTGTTGAAGGTGATCGTCTTCAGGCTCGGAGACGCCCCATCAAGGTTGACCGTCACACTGCCCGCGGTGCTGCCGAAGGTCGCGGTATCCACGCTCGTGAATCCCGCATCCAAGCCCGGCGACCCCTGATCCGTTCCCCAGTTTACACCGAAGCCGCTGGCCAGCGTCCCCCAACTGCCCCCGTTCGCCCCCGTCCATGTGCTCAAGCCGGAATAAACCTGTCCCGTGGTCGTGACCGTGCCCCCGCCCACGACCGTGGCCGTGCCGTTGCTCAGGCCCGCCACCCCGTTGGCATTGCTCGTCAGCGACAGGCTTGCCGTGCTGGCTAGGCTGCCCACCGTCGCCCTATTGAAGGCGAAGGTCAGGTTGCTGGTCGTGAGACCATTGGCGCTCGCCGCTAGGTCGGTAAAGCCCGTCGCTGTCACGTTGGCATTGTCAGTCGTGGCCGACACATCCAGCAAGTCCTGAAAGCTGGCGTTGGTCACCTCCTGGTTGCCAATGGCCACCGCCTGGCTCACGCTGCCGACCCCCTGATGGACATTGCCAAAGGCCAGCGTCGTGCCAGTGTAATTCGCGTTCGCAAGGTCATACACGTTGACCGTCCCGCTGATGCTGGCCGTGGGGGTCGCGGCTGCGGCATCGGTGTTGGTGACCTGCCAGCCTTGGGCACCCGCGGTCGTGCCGGTGTTGATCGTGCCGGTGACATTGGCAGGCGTGCCGTTGATCACGGGGCTGCTGTCCGAGGCCAGACTCGTCACACTGAGGGTTCCGGTGCTGGTCAGGGCGACCGCCAGATTGCCAGAACCGGTGTTGGTCAGGGTGCCGCTCAGGCTCAACGTGGTGCCGGGTCGGGCGTTGACCGAACTGG
>JBEIQV010000391.1:0-2476 GCA_040376335.1 Verrucomicrobiia bacterium
CACATCTCGCGTGCCGGACAAAATCTACTCGCGCTGATCAATGAAGTGCTCGACATCTCACGGCTTGATGCGGGCCGGATGCAATTTCAAATGGAGGCTCTCGACCTCAGTGAATTCCTGCACGAGACGACGACACTCACGCTGCCGCTTGCAACCCGGAACAAAGTCACAGTGCGACTGGCGGAAATGCCGCCTGAGACTCCGTTCGTCTCGACCGACCGCGAGCGCATCAAACAAGTGCTCCTCAACCTTCTTTCCAACGCAGTAAAATTCAACCGAGAGGGCGGCAGCGTGACCATCGCCGCCGCTCGCGCAGAACAAGGTTTTTGGCGCGTCAGCGTCACAGACACTGGTTTGGGCATCCCGAAGGAAAAACTGGAGCGTCTTTTTGTTCCATTCGAACGCCTCGGAACAAAAGAGGGTGGCACCGAAGGCGGCACGGGCCTCGGCCTCGCGCTTTGCCAGCGGCTAGTCAAAGCACTCAACGGCAGACTCGGCGCGGCCAGCACAGTCGGCCTCGGCAGCACGTTTTGGATTGATCTTCCCACAATAGAAATGCCTGCAATTGCAAGCACGCCTTCAGTCACCGAGAAACCGATCGTCATCGCACCTCAGCAGGCGCACTACACGCTGCTCTACATTGAGGACGATCTGGCGAACTATTATCTGCTCGAGCGCATTCTCGCTCCGCGTAAAGACATAAAACTTCTCTCCGCACTCCAAGGCCGCCTCGGCCTCGATCTCGCTCGAGAGCATCAGCCAGACCTTCTCCTCCTCGATCTGAATCTCCCCGATATGCCCGGCGAACAGTTACTCCGCATATTGAAAGACGACCCAAGCACTACCAGCATCCCCGTCATTGCAGTTACAGGCGAAGTAGCCAGCGATCGCTCCAAACTACTTCTTCAACTCGGCGCACTCGATATTCTCACGAAGCCCTACCGCGTGCAGGAACTCCTCACGTTGCTCGACAAAGCGCTAGGACAGCGCGCTACTCCTCCTCAGTAACGTTGAAACTCAAACTGGTGATGCCGGTCTCGGAGCACGCATCGGCCACATCCATCACACGTCCGTGCTTTGTCTTTGGCTCGCTCGCAATGGTGATCTGACACGGTGTCTTCGCCGCTTCGCAATTTGCTTTAATGCGCATCAAAGCGCCTCGGAGATTCTGGAGCAGTTTGTCGTCGGCCTTTCCATACGGCTCCTCATTCAGCGACACGTCGCCGACAGCATTGATTTGAATCACCTGCTCTTCGACAAACTCCGCCTTCGCCGAGGTCTCCATTTGGCCTGGAAGCTGGCAGTTCAATTCCTTTTCCACCTTCACCTCGCCCGCCATGACCATGAAAAAAAGCATGATCACGAAGACGACATCAATCATCGGCGCGATTTGGAAGCCGACGCCTCCTTCATTGGGATCGAGTTCCAGACGGCGCATGGCTAAGGCTCCTCCTTGTTATAGACGGCGAAGGTCACATCCTCCACCCCTGACTGGCCAGCGAGATCCATCACGCGGTTGATCACGAGCGCATGCACCTCCCTGTCCGCTCGGATGACAACGCGATACTTCGGGTTCGGCCCATTCGATGGCGCACGGTCATTGGCGGTCTTCAGTTGCTTGAGTTGCTCACCGAGCACCTTCAATTCTTTGTATCGCACATTATTCAGCACAAAGGTTGCCTTGTCCGTCTTTGCGTCCCAGCGCACATTCACGATGGCTTCGTTTCGCATCATATCCCGTTTGAGCGCATGTGGGGCAACAGGCAGTGGCATCTTCTCCACTTTCGCGACCTGCGCTGACGTGATGCTCATAAAGAAAACGAGCAGCACGAGCAGCACGTCAATCATCGGAGCAATTTGGAACTCCGGATCGCCGTCTCCTCCTCCGCCTCCACCGCCCATATTATGAAATCCTCCTGCTCATTTTAGCGCGGGGTGAAAAATTAGGCGGCTGGCGGTTGCTCGGTTTGCTGCACCCAGTTCGGCAATGCTGCGTAAAGCTCCTCATCACCGAGATGCGCGCCGGCGAGGTGCTCGTAGGGCATCTTGCGGTAGAGCGAGCCGACGGTCTCCTGAAGCTTGTGGATGATTTTTGCCGCGCGATTTCTCAGCCAGTAAAAGCTGAAGAAAGCCGGAATGGCGATGAGCAGGCCGCTTGCAGTAGCGATAAGCACTTCACCGATAGCGCCGGAGAGCTTGCTTGGGTCGCCGATGCCGCTGGTGCCCAGGGTGGCGAAGGCGCTGATCATGCCGAATACGGTGCCGAGCAGCCCAATCATCGGGGTGCAAACGCCGATGACGGAGAGATAGCTGATGAAATACTGCATATTCGCATTCTGCTTAGAGACCTCCGCGACGACCGCTTCCTCGACGGCGTTTTTGCCTTCACCCGCCATGGAGAGACCAGCGCGGCAGACATCCGTCAAAGGCGATACGTTATTTCTGCAAAACTTAAAGGCGGACACGTAATCGCCCG
>JBEIQV010000253.1:0-4870 GCA_040376335.1 Verrucomicrobiia bacterium
ACTCCGCTTCCTTCTTCCCGTTGCCGCCGCGCTCGATTGCGCTCTTTACGTCGGGCTTCGACAATTTCGCAAGCCGTGTGCGCACGATGTCCGCGCGCAACGTGTCCCGCTCTTCGGCCTGCAATTTTTGCTGCGTGCTTCTTTGTAAATGCGCGGGCTGCGTCTCAATGAACAGCTCGTCCACAATCTGGCGGCAATCATCGGGGAAAAATCCGAGGTCCACTCCGAGTTTGATGTAGCTCAGAAGATTCAGTGCCTCCTTGCTCGCCATGCTGTGCGCATGGCGCAGGATTCCGTAGGCACGGCCAACGTTGTCGAGGAGCGTCACCAGCTTTTTTTGCAGCAGCCCCATCCGCGCGTTTTCCTCGTGATGGATGACTTGCTCGATGACCTTGTTTAGCCGCGCAATGATTTCCCCTTCCTCCTCGCCGAGCGTGATCTGATTGGAGATTTGGAATAAAGTCCCCAGCGCCTCGGTGCCCTCGCCGTAAAGCCCGCGCACCGCGAGCCCCACTTTGTTCACCGCCTGGATCACCTGGTTGATCTGCTCGCTGAGCACCAGCCCCGGCAAATGCATCATCGCGCTCGCACGCATCCCGGTTCCCACATTCGTCGGGCACGCGGTGAGAAAACCGAGCTTCGTGTGAAATGCAAAGTCCAGCTTGTCGCCCAACTCGGAGTCCACCTTGTCAATCATCTTGAACGCGCTCTTCAACTGTAGCCCAGAGCGAATCGCCTGCATCCGCAGATGATCCTCCTCATTGATCATGATCGAGAGCGTTTGCTTCTTGTTCATCACCACCGCCGAGCCGACACCCTTCGCCGCGTGCTCGCGGGAAATGAGATGTCGTTCCACTAGCACCTGTTTTTCCAGCGCGCTTAAATCCTGCGAAAACACCGAGTGCGACTCCGCCATTTCCGGCAGCGCCTCCACAGCAGGCTTCACACATTCCAATACTCCGATGCGATCCGGCTTCTTCGCCCATCCGGGAAAAGGAAAGTTGCGCAGATTGCGCGCGATTCGCACACGACTGCTCACCACGATCTGACTCTGCGGCCCGTCGCCCCGCAGCCATTCGCCGGAGCTTGAAAGGATATTGTGGATGGACATGGCAGGAAGATGCGAAGTGCAAGCGCGAAGTGCAAGTGCCTCCGGCTTTAAATTGCACGTAATGCGGCGGCGAGGGCGCTGATTTGCTGCGCGGTGTGGCGGGCGGAGATTGTGACGCGCAGACGCGCTGCATCGCGTGGGACGGTGGGATAGCGGATGGCAGGGACGTAGATGCCGCGCTCGGCGAGTTGCTCCGCAGCGGCGAGGGCGCGTTCACTTTCACCGAGGATGATGGGGATGATGGCACTTTGGATTTTGCGTCCTTCGGCGAAGTGCTGCGGCATTTCGTCGGCGAAGTGTGCGAGGTTTTTCCAGAGCTGTTCGCGGCGGCGCTCACCCTCATCGGTGAGCATCCACTCGATGGCGGTGGTGGCGGCGGCGGCGATAGCGGGCGGCGGTGAAGTGCTGTAGATGAAGCTGCGCGCGCGGTTGACGAGCAAATCCACGAGCCGACGCGATCCCGCGATGTAGCCGCCAGCAACGCCAAGCGCTTTGCTGAGCGTTCCCATCTGGATGTCCACCTCACCTTCGAGTTGGAGCGCGTCGGCGAGGCCGCGGCCATTGCGTCCGAGGACGCCGACGGCGTGTGCTTCATCCACGAGCAGCAATGCGCCGAGTCGGTTTTTGATTTCGACGATCTCGGCGAGTGGTGCGCGGTCGCCGTCCATGCTAAAGACAGCCTCGGTGACGACAACGATGCGCCCGTCGGGATGATTCGTGCGCGCCCAGTCGAGATGGCTTTCGAGTTTACCGAGGTGGTTGTGCGGAAACACACGGAGCGTCGCGCCACTGAGTCGCGCACCGTCAATGAGCGAGGCATGGCAGAGCTTGTCCAAAATGATCACGTCGCCTTCGCGGCAAAGCGCGCCGAGTGCGCCGACCGCCGCTGCGTAGCCACTGGAGAAACAAAGCGCGGCCTCCGTGCCTTTGAATTTTGCAAGCGTCTCCTCCAGCTTCGTGTGCGGTGCGAGCGTGCCGCAGATGAGCCGTGATGCGCCGCTTCCCACACCGTAGCGATCAATCGCCGCTTTCGCGGCCTCGCGCAATGCAGGCTCGGTGGCTAAACCGAGGTAGTCGTTGGATGCAAAGTTGAGCAGTGATTTCCCCGCCTGTTCGATCTCGGGCTGCTGCGGCGAATCAAAAGTGCGCAGCTTTCGTAAGAGCGAACGTGAGCGGAGTTCGCTGAGATCGTCGTCGAAAGTTGCCATGGCCTTGCGGACTTCGCCGCCGCTCAGTTTCCAGCGGGCTGCGTTTTCATTTGGTAGAGTCCCCAATTGAGCATCCGGTAGCTGTCATTCCAGATGTCCTGACGATGCCGTTCGCCGAGGACGATACAGATGATGTGCCTTCCGCCTTCATTCGCGCTGGATATGAGGCAATGACCCGAGGCGCTTGTGTAGCCAGTCTTCATGCCATTGCAGACGCCCAAGTATTTCAGGAGTTTGTTCGTGTTTTCATACACGAGGCTTTTTCCAGCAGGCGTGCGCCAGGTGAGTGTTCGTGTGGAGATAATTCCACGGATGACACGATTGCGGTAAGCGTGCAGCGCGAGGCGAGCCATGTCGCGTGCGGTGCTGTATTGGCCGGGCTCGGTAAGACCGTTGGGGTTCACAAAATGCGAACGCTTCATACCGATTTCGCGGGCCTTGGCGTTCATCTTATCAGCGAATGCCTCGTAGCTTCCGGCGCTGTCGCGAGCGAGGCAACGGGCGACGTCGTTCATGCTTTTTACCAGCAAAATTCTGAGCAGGTCATAGCGTTTGTAAATATCACCACCGCGCAAACCGAGCTTGGTTGGCTCGCACGCGGAGTCTGCGGATTCGACGCGGATATTGCCATTGAGGTCGCCCTCCTCGGCGATGATGAGGCCGGTGAGAAGCTTTTGCGTGCTGGCGACACCCCGCGGCTCGTCGGCATTTTTTTCATAAAGGACGCGGCCTGTGACAGCATCACAGAGCATCACAGCCTGTGCGGAAGTGCCGGGGAATACGCTTGGATCATTGGCATCCGGCACGGCGAACGGACGTGCAATACCGGGTGTCTCAGGCTTATTGACCGTGGTCGAACGGCGCGGTTTGGCGGCGGATTTCTTCTCTGCGGAGTGCGCAGGCGAAATGCTGATAATGAGTGCGAGAAGGATCGCGGCGATACGGCTCATGATTCGTGCGGTAGCTACGGTGAATGTCGCCACGAAGCAAGCGCGAGGGTCACTCGAATTTTTTCGCGAGAGCGGCGTCGGGAGGAGCACCGAGCTCAAGTGCCTTTTCATAGTGACGGCGGGCAAGCTCGATGGAGGGCGGCACGCGCTGCATGTAAAGGACTGCGAGATTGTAGTGTGAGTCTGCCAGTTTCGGATCGAGTTCGATGGCGCGGCGCAACTCATCCTCACCTGCGGAATACCACCCCCTCCGACCAAGTGTGACGCCGAGGAACTGGTGCGCCTGCGGATTTTTCGGCGCATAGAGAACGGCCTGCGCGAGATGGGCGAATGCCGCGTCGAGTTTCTCCCTCTGATAGGCATTGATGCCGAGGACGAGCCACGCCGTGGCGTTCTCGGGGTCCTTACTAATGATTTGTTTGAGGTGACGATCCGAACTGTCGAATTGCTTCAACCGCTGTTCGACAAGGGCGAGATTGAGGAGCGCGGGTGCATTGTCCGGTGCGAGTTCGAGGACATTCTGGTAGCCGAATTTCGCTGTGACGAAATCGCCCCGCTGAAATGCCACGAGCGCTTCATCGTGGAGTTTTTGCGCGTCGTCCTTTTTCACGACGTCGGCTGTCGGCTCGGTTTTAGGAACGGCAGGGACTGCTGGAACTGCTTTTGCAGGAGCTGGCTTAGGTTTTAGCGAAGGCTTTTTCTTTTCCGCCGCAACTGCGGTGCAGCAGAGCGCAAAGGCGAGCAGGCCCCTGAAAAACAAATTCGCCGACTGTGCGATCATTTCGCCGCACCAAGTTCGCGCGCACGCTGCGTAGCGGCGCGCACTGCGGTGATGAGTGCAGAACGGAGTCCGGCTTTTTCCAGCGCCTCAAGACCCGCGATAGTCGTGCCGCCCGGGCTGGTAACCTGGTCGCGCAACGCGGCAGGATGCAGGCTGCTTTTCAAAACCATTTCAGCGGAGCCGGCGACGGTCTGAGCGGCGAGCTGGAGCGCGAGATCACGCGGCAGACCCATGAGCACACCGCCGTCGGCGAGTGCTTCGATGATCGTGTAGATGTAGGCGGGGCCGCTACCGCTGAGACCCGTGACTGCGTCGAGCAGTTCCTCTTTCACCTGCACGGCGAGACCGACACTACCGAAGATTTTACGGGCAGCGTCTGCATCTTCGGCGGTGGCAGTGGTTCCACAGGAAAAAGCGGCGGCTCCCGCACCGATGAGGGCAGGTGTGTTCGGCATCACGCGGATGATGCGCAGTCGCTCACCGCCTGCGGCTTCGAGTTTTGAAATCGGAAGACCAGCGACGATGGAGATGAGGAGTTTGGTTTGCTTGCCACCTTCGCTGCGCCACGCCCAGCTCATGGAGCTCTCCATTTGCTGGCCGGGAATTTGTTGGATGGCAGCAAGCGCATCACCCGGTTTAACGGCGAGCACGATGGCGTCGCTGGCAGCAAAAACCTCTGCGTTATTCGCGGCGGTGCTTATGCCGGTTTCCTTGGCGAGTTTTTCAACGACCGGCACTATGCTGTCGCTCGCGATTATATCGCCGGGCTTGCACACGCCGGCCTTGATGACGCCGTGAACGAGTGCAGTGGCCATTTTTC
>JBEIQV010000304.1:0-3825 GCA_040376335.1 Verrucomicrobiia bacterium
GCGGCGGCGGCGGCTTCAGCGGCTTCATGTTGCTGGGC
This sequence comes from Verrucomicrobiia bacterium, assembly GCA_040376335.1. Taxonomy (GTDB): domain Bacteria; phylum Verrucomicrobiota; class Verrucomicrobiia; order Chthoniobacterales; family Chthoniobacteraceae; genus SXWH01. Next base: position 39 of record JBEIQV010000304.1, read on the forward strand.
ATCCTTGTCGCCTGACTGTGGTTCTCCTGCACTCTTGAGTTCGCCGGTTTTCGGCTTCTCCTTTTCGTCAGCCTTGGGTTGCGCTTGCGGCTCCTTCTTTTCGCCGTCCTTTTGTTCGTCGCCATTCTTCTGCTGTTGGGAAGGGTTTTGCTGATCCTTGGGGTCTCCCTGTTTTTTCTCGGACTGCTCGCCGTCCTTCTTTTCCTGCTGTTTGTCCTGCTGTGAATCGTTGCCGTCCTTCTTTTCTCCATCCTTTTTCTCCCCGTCCTTGCTGTCTCCTTTTTGGTCTCCGTCCTTCGAGTCGCCATCTTTCTTTTGGTCGTCTTTCTTTTCCTGATCCTGCTTTTGATCATCCTTCTTCTGTTCGTCTTTCTTTTGCTGATCCTTTTTCTCCTCCGGCTTTTCGAGTTCTGCGATGGCCTTGCTGACAATATCGCGATTCTCCTTCGCGCTGGCGTTGGAAGGATCGAGCGCGAGCGCGTGGTCGTAGTTTTGCACCGCACTCTTCCACTCCGCAAGTTTCGGCTCCTTCTCCTTTTCCGCCGCGCCACGACGCGCAAGCGTGTTGGCGAGATTGTAGGCCGCCTTGGATTTCAGCGCAGCGTCGCCAGTGCCAAGCGCGTTGCTGAATGACGCGGCTGCCTTGTCGTAATCGCCGCTTTTAAAAGCCGCACAGCCGACGTTGTAGTCGAGCTGTGAAACGCCGGGCCGCTTGTTGCGTTCGGCCTCCAGTTTCTGAAGCTCTGCATCGTCCTCCGCGTGCGCAACCGCCGGAAGAATCGCGAGCATCATCGCAGCCGCCGCACGCATTAGTGCACGCCGCCTTTCGCCGAGCAACACCGAGGCGGCGATGCACGCGAGGCCGAGGGAAAGCGGCCACTGGTAGCGCTCGATGGCGATTTTGTTCATGCGCTGGTCGGTGTCTTTTTCAGTCATGTTGCTCAGGCCGTCGCGGAAAAGCTGGCGCATCTCCGCCGGGCCGTTCTGGAGGTGAATGTAGAAGCCTCCGCCCGCTTCCGCAACTTCGCGCAGGCGTTTCTCATCGAGACGGGAGGTGACAACGTTCCCCTGCTCGTCGCGCACCATTTCTTTTCCCCTCCGCGAGGGCACGATGAGCGGTGCGCCACCCGGCGTGCCGAGGCCGATGGTGAAAATCCGAAACGTGTCCTTGTGCTTCTTCGCAGCCTCAAGCGCGTCCTCCTGCAAGTCCTCGCCATCGGTGAACAGAATCAATGCGCGATGTGTGCTCTCGCCTTTGCCAAAAGCCTCGTCCGCAGCAGCGATTGCAGCACTGAGATTCGTCCCGCCTTGTGGAATGATTTCGGTATCCAGCTCTTCCAGCGAATCGCGCACGGCATCGTAGTCCGGCGTAAGCGGAGCTTGGAGAAATGCGCTTCCCGCAAACGCGATGAGGCCAACGCGATCGCCGTCGAGATTCGATAGTAAGTCCTGCGCGGCGAACTTCGCACGGGCGAGGCGGCTTGGCTCGAGATCCTGCGCAAGCATGGAGCGTGAAGTATCCACCGCGATGATGATGTCGCGCCCGCGTCCCATGACTTGCTCGAAAGTAAAACCCCAGCGCGGACGCGCCAGCGCAACAACACAGAGCGCCAGCCCCAGCAACAACAGCACGAACGCCACGCGGCGCTTCGCCACGCTCACACTGCCAGCGAGGCGCGCTTGCAGACGTGCAGCGATCAGGCGTCCTAGCGCCTGCGCCCGCTTGCGCTCACTCGACAGGAAAAGAACGGCGAGAAATGGCAACAGCGCGAGCAGCCAGAGCCAGAGCGGTTGTGCTAAAGAGAATCGTTCGTCGGTCATGCGTCTCCTTTCCTCATGGCACCGTCCTCCAAATCGTCTGCGCAAGCGCGGCACGCACTGCGAGCAGCAGCGAACCCGCAGCGATGAACCACTCAAACAACTCACGCCACTCAACCTTGCGCTTCAACTTCACCTCAGTTTTTTCGAGCTGGTCAATTTGCTTGAAGACGTTGTTCAGCGTCTCGCTGTCCGCCGCGCGGAAAAACTGACCGCCGCCAATCTGCGCAATTTTTTGCAGGCCCGGCTCGTCCGTGGGGAACTGCTGCATCCGATACTGCTTCTGTCCGAAGAGTGTTGTCACAGGCACGCGCACCGGGCCGTTCGTGCCGACGCCGATGGTGTAAATTTTGATACCCAACGCCTTCGCGGCCTCGGCGGCAATTTCCGGCTTCACAGTCGTCACGTTCTCCGCGCCGTCGGTGAGCAGAACGATGATTTTGCTCTTCGATACTTTATCGCGCAGGCGATTCGACGCGCTGGCCAGCGCGGTGCCGATGCTCGTGCCGGTGTCCGCGAGGATGCCGTTTTGCATGCGTTCGAGATTTTGCAGCAGCCATGTGTGGTCGAGCGTAGCCGGGCTCATCAAATACGGACGCCCGGCGAAAACGATGATACCGAGGCGGTCATTCGGACGCGCCTCGATGAAACGCTTAGTCACGTCCTTCACTGCATCGAGACGGCTCGCGGGCTCGCCACCGAGTGTAAAATCCTCGGCGACCATCGAGCCGGAAACATCGAGCGCGAGCATGATGTCCACGCCACTGGATTCGATGGTATCATGCGTCTTTCCAAGCCGAGGACGCGCGAGCGCGATGACGAGCAATGCGAGCGCGACATGCAGCAGCACACGCGCGAATCCGCCCCATCCAGCGTTCCGTTTTTGCGCGCCAAAGCGCATCGCTTCCACGGATGAAAAGCGCACGGCTGGCATCGGACCGCGACCACCCTGTAGCCACGCGAGCACGGGCAGCGCCGACAGCAGGAGCAACCACCACGGTTGCGCGAAACTGAAGTCGTCGAAGTTCATGTTTGTGCGCCTTGCACGAAGGCGGTTGCGGCCTGAAGCAGCGCGGAGTTTTCGTCGGAGCCGACTTCGACGCGTGCGAATTTCAGCAAGTCGCAGCGCTCCAGAAATGCAGCGAGCAGACGGCGGTCATCGTCGGTGAAACGCGCGGATGTCGCGATGCTGGCGAGAAACTCCGGGGAGGTTTGCTGCGTCGCGTGGAGATTAAAGTGCGCGCTGATGTAGGTGCGGAGCACATCCGAGACGGCGACGCTGAATGCGTATGGCTCCAACTGCGCGACCTTCGCTCGCAGTTCTTCCAGTTCACGCAAAGCAATGGCGCGCGGCGTAGGTGGTGGCGTTTTCACCTTTCGCCGTGCGAGCCAGACGCCGAGCCACACAAGCAGTGCCAAAACCACGACTGCCCCCGCACCGATGGCCCACCAGGCCCACGTCGGCCACGGCACTTCGACGAGCGGCGCGTTGTCGCGCAGACCCGCGAGCGGGTCGGGCGGCGGGGCGGCGGGCGTGGGTGTGATGGCGGCGAGAATCATCCGAGTGCGAGGCGGCGTTCGCGATTGCGAAAGAAATTACGGAGCGCGGGGACGTAGTCGGCGTCGGTGCGCAGAGTGATTGTGTCCACGCCGAAGCGGCGGAAGCTGGCGGGGATTTGCTCCTGCATGTCGGCGACATTTTCGGCGAAGCGCAGCCGCGCGCGGCGGTCGCTGGTGTTCACCACGAGACGTTCGCCGGTTTCCGCGTCCTCGAAAACCACCCGGCCCACATCGGGCAGTTCCAGTTCGCGCGGGTCCACGATGGGAATGGCGACCACATCGTGACGGCGCGCGGCGATGGTGAGCGGCTTGGAAAAATCCGGTGCCTGAAAATCGCTGAGCAAAAAGACAACGGCGCGGCGGTTGAGCACGCGGTTCGCAGCGACGAGCGCGCCGGCCACATCCGTCC
>JBEIQV010000161.1:0-7490 GCA_040376335.1 Verrucomicrobiia bacterium
CAAACAGCGCAAGATCACAGCGGCGAAAATGCGTATCTACAACTTCCTCACGCCAGTCTTCCGTCTGTGGGATAAAATCATGCCCGGCACCGGCCTCTCCACCGTGGCCGTCTGCCGCAAGCCGTGATGCGGCTCCTGTGGCTCAAGTCCGGCCCGCTCCACCCGCTCGACACCGGTGGCAAGCTGCGCACCTACAATATGCTCCGCGAGCTTTCGCGCAGGCACGAGGTGATATTTCTGGCGCTGTGCCCGCCGGAGACGCCGCGCGAAATTCTGGAAATCGCACGCGAATATTCCGCAAAGCAAATATGGGTGCCATGGAGTGAAACTAAAAAGTTTTCCCCGGGATTTTTCACCGAGTTGCTTGGTAATCTCTTTTCCCCGCTGCCCTACGTCATTTCAAAATACCACTCGCACGAAATGACCGCGCGCCTCGCTGAACTCGAAGGCAAGTGTGACGCCGTTGTTTGCGACTTCCTCACGCCCGCAGTGAACTGGCGGCCCTCGCGTGCGCCGTCGCTTCTTTTCCAGCACAACGTCGAAGCACGCATCTGGCAGCGCATAGCGGAGAACGAAACACGTCCACTGCACCGCTGGTTTTTTCGCGAGCAATGGCAGAAGCTTCGACGCTTCGAGGCGTCGTCATGTGCACGTTTCGATGGCGTGGTGACGGTGAGCGAAGAGGACGCAGAGGCGCACCGCCGCGAATACTCGCTCACCAACGTCCTTGGCGCAGTGCCGACCGGTGTGGACACCGAGCACTTTCAAAACGACGTCCGCTCGCCGCGCCCGCGCTCGCTCGTCTTTCTTGGTAGCATGGATTGGATGGCGAATCAGGACAGCGTCCTGTGGTTTTCTGCGGAAATGTGGCCCGCGCTCCGTGCGCAATTTCCCGACCTCACCATCACTATCGTCGGACGCAACCCACTCGCAAACATCCGCGCCCTCGCGGAGCAGCCCGGCTGGAAAGTCACAGGCACAGTGCCGGACGTGCGCCCGCATCTGGCGGAAAACGAAATCCTCATTGTCCCGCTGCGCATCGGCGGTGGCACGCGCATCAAAATCTACGAGGGCATCGCCGCCGGACTGCCGGTCGTGAGCACGAGTATCGGCGCCGAGGGCCTGCCGCTGCACGACGGCGAACATATCGTTCTCGCCGATACTCCCGCCGCTTTTGTCGAGGCCATCTCCTCACTTATCCGTGATGACAACCGCCGCAACGCCATCGCAGTGCAAGGCCGTGACTACGTTCGTGCAAATTTCGGATGGTCGGCAGTGACGGATGTCTTCGATAACTACCTCACTGCCGTTGCGGCAAAACGAGTCGCTTGACTCTCCACGATAACTATTGAGCACTGCACACTCCATGAACCTCTCCATCTTCGGCCTCGGCTACGTCGGAACCGTCATCGCGGGTTGCTTCGCGAAAGCGGGGCATCGCGTGCTTGGCGTGGATACCGAGCAGACGAAAGTTGACCTCATCAACAGCGGGCGCTCTCCGATCATTGAGGCTGAGATCGAAGACGTCCTGCGCGACGCTGTGGCGAATGGCAGTTTGCGTGCGAGCACGAATGCGAAGGCGGCGGTGATGGAAACCGAACTCAGCCTTTTGTGTGTTGGCACACCATCGCAGCCGAGCGGAGAACTCGAACTCACTTACGTCCGCCGTGTGTGCGAAGACATCGGCGCTGCGCTGCGCGAAAAAACGTCACGCCACGTGGTTGTCGTTCGTTCGACTGTGCTGCCGGGCACCATCGAGAGCGTCGTGATTCCGGCGTTGGAGAGTTCGTCCGGGAAAAAGTTCGACCGCGATTTCGGCGTGGTGATGAATCCCGAGTTCATGCGAGAAAGCACAGCGGTGCGCGATTTTTACGCACCGCCCAAGACCGTCATCGGCAGCGCGAACACCGACGATGGCGCGCTGGTGGCAAAGCTCTACGACGGGCTGCCCGGCCCGATGATTCACACGGCAATCCGCGTCGCCGAGATGGTGAAATACTGCGACAACATTTTTCACGCGCTGAAGATCACCTTCGGCAACGAAGTGGGCATGCTCAGCAAGGCGCTCGGCGTGGACGCGCACGAAGTCATGCGCATTTTCTGCCAGGACACAAAGCTCAACCTCTCGCCCGCCTACCTGAAGCCCGGTTTCGCCTACGGCGGCTCGTGTCTGCCGAAGGATTTACGTGCGATGACGTGGGCGGCGCGTTCGCGCGAAGTGGAAATCCCGTTGCTCGCCAACATCACCACAAGCAACGACGCGCAGATCAAAAACGCCGTGCGCCTCATTACGGCGGATGGGCGCAAGCGCATCGGCGTGCTCGGATTCGCATTCAAGGGCGGCACTGATGATTTGCGCGAAAGCCCCGTGGTCACCGTCATCGAGACGCTGCTCGGAAAAGGCTGCGAGCTTCGTCTTTTCGATCCACACGTGAACACCGCGCGTCTTCTCGGCGCAAACCGCCGCTACATCGAACAACACATTCCGCACCTCGCTCGCCTCATGGTGGAAAGCGCCGCCGCTGCCGTTCAAGACACCGACATCGTGCTCCTCGGCAATATCAACGACGCCTACCTCCCCGTATTGAAAACGTTGACCGGCGAGCAGCGCGTAATTGATCTCACCAGTTCAGGCCGCAGGCCCGAGACCGTCGCGCGCTACGAGCGGCTTTGCGGATAGGTTTGAAGCAGTTCCATGTTGCCACGGGCGGGGTGGGGCGGCAGTTTCGGCGGCCATGACTGATACCCGCATCATCCTTCACACCGACAAAGGCAGCATCGAGGCAACGCTCTTTTCGAGCAAAGTGCCCATGACTTGCGCAAACTTCCTGAACCTCGCCAAGCGCGGTTACTACAACGGAATCAAATTTCACCGCGTGATTCCTGATTTCATGATTCAGGGCGGCGACCCGACTGGCACTGGTTCCGGCGGCCCCGGCTACCGGTTTGCCGACGAAATTGATCGCTCCCTCAAGCACACGAAACCCGGCATGTTTTCGATGGCGAATGCAGGCCCCGCCACGAACGGTAGCCAGTTCTTCGTGACGCACGTTCCGTGTCCTTGGCTGGATGGAAAGCACGCCGTCTTTGGCGAAGTGACTAAGGGGCAGGACATCGTGGACGCCATACGCGCTGGTGACAAAATCAAGACCATTGATGTGCTCGATTCCACGGACGAACTTTTCGCCGAGGAGAAAGCGAATCTCGACAAGTGGAACAAGGTGCTCGGCTAGTCGCGCACACTTTCACGACAGAAAAAAGGGCGGGCCTCCGATTTGGAAGCCCGCCCTCTTTCTTTTAAAGGAGGCTATTTTTTCGTGCCGTAGTCCCGGACGTAGTCAATGCACAGCTTCACGTCGTCGAGGTTGTTGTCCTGTTTGTGTTCGTATTCGACGGAGATCGGTCCTACGAAGCCCTGTGCTTTGAATTCATCAAGGATGGCTTTCACGTCGCTCACGCCGGTGCCGTAGGGAACGTCGTGGCCGCTTGGGAGCGGTGCGTGGAGGTCTTTGAGGTGGCTGCTGACGATGCGGCCTTTGAGGGTCTTGATGCATTCTGCGGGCTTCAGCCCCGAGCGCACCCAGTGACCGGTGTCGGCGCAGGAGCCGATGCGCACGTCGCGATCCTTCACCACGGAGAGGATGTATTCGGGGTCCCACATTTTGTAGTTGGGGTTGTTGGGCTGCTTCGGGTGATCGTGGAAGCCGACCATGATGTCGAACTCCTTCACGAGCTTCTCAAAGGTATCAATCGCGTCCACGGACTCGGTGTTGATGACGCGGATGCCGAGAGCTTTCGCGAACACAAAAACTTTGCGGCAGCTTTCCTCGTTTTTGGAAAGTTGGACGACGCCGTAGGCCATGGGCGTGATGTTGTGTTGCTTGAGTTTGGCCTGCACTTTTTCCCACACTTCCTTCGGAGCATTGTGGTCAAATTTCACATTCGGCTCTTCTTTCGAGAGACGCTGACCGGGAAAAAATTCGATTACCTTTCCGCCAGCCTGTTCGGTTTTTTCGATGGCTTCAAAAACGGTGAAACGATTGAAGGTCCAGGCCTGACAGCCGATGGCGAAGCCACCTTGCTTGAGGTTTTCGGGAATGGGTTCAGCGGCAAAGACAGGCAGTGCCAGCGCAGCGAGTGTAAGGAGTAGTTTCATGCAGGCGCGGATTGGCATCTTGTGGCGCATGGAAGTCAAGCGCGGCACTTGCGAAAGTGTTCGCTGTGCGTCGTGGCTCCAAATTCAAAGAGCACGAAATCCTTTCGAGGACTTCGTGCTCTTGTTGGTTTGAATGGTTCGTTCCGATTTACGCGGGCTTTGTCAACTCGGCGAAATTGGGCACATCTTTGCGCGAGCTTACCACTTCGTCCACGAGGCCGTATTCCTTGGCTTCGAGTGCGGACATGAAGAAATCGCGGTCGCAATCGTGGTTCACCTTTTCCACCGTCTGCCCAGTGTGGCGGGCGATGATGCCTTTGGTGCGCTTGTTCAGTTTGTAAAGAAACTCGACTGTGCGCTCCACGTCCGCAGCAGTGCCGCGTGCGCCGCCGCTGGCCTGGTGGATCATGATGTCGCTGTTCGGCAGCGCGTAGCGTTTGCCCTTCGTGCCTGAGCACAGGAGCACTGCGCCCATGCTCGCGGCCATGCCGATGCAGTAGGTGTTAATTTCGCACGTCAGGAATTGCATCGTGTCGTAGATCGCGAGGCCGGCGGTGATGGAACCGCCGGGGCTGTTGATATAAAGATGGATGTCCTTTTTCCCGTCCTCCATTTGCAGGTAGAGCAGGTGGGCGATGATCGCGTTGGCCACGAGGTCATCAATCTCCGTGCCGATGAACATGATCCGGTCTTTCAGCAGGCGCGAATAAACGTCGAACTGGAAAACGCCGCGTCCGTCCTGCTCGTAAATCACCGGGCTGTAGATGCCGGCGCGTGGGGTCATGATGGTCTTGTCGTGTGGTGGTAAAAACATGGTGTGTTACTTGGCTTCTTCGTTTGCCGCTGCGGTGACGGTTGCATGAGAGGTCACGAAATCGAGTGTTTTTGCAGTGAGCACTTCCTCGCTGATTTGATCAATCGCGCCGCGCTTCTGGAGTTCCTTGAGCATTTTGTCGAAGGTCATCTGGTATTTGCGGGCGAGAGAGCTGATGCGCTGGCGCAGTTCCATCTCGGTCACTTTGATGCCTTCCTGCTCAGCGATGCGTAGCAGCACGAACGTTCCCTTGATGCGGTCGCGAGCACTCTGCGCTGCGCTGCCGACCAGCTCACGCTCGTGCTCTTTCATCACATCCTCGGTCACGCCGCGTGTCGTGTTTTCGCGGACAATTTCGGAAAGGATCGTCTGCGTCTGGCTGCGCACCATTTGCGTCGGCAGTTCGCATTCCACCTTCGAGATGAGGTGCGACATCACGCCGTTGCGCTTGGCCGCATCAATCTGCGCGTGCTTCTGCTTCTGCAATTCCTCGCGCGCCATAATGCGCAGTTCCGCGAGCGTCTTGCCCTTCGCCACCGTGTCGGCAAATGCATCGTTCAGCTCAGGCAGCGTGCGCGCCTTCAGCCCCTTCAGCGTCACCTTGTAGTGAATCTTCGAGCCGGGCATCCCTTCCACCGGGAAATCCGAAGGAACCTCGATGTCGAACTCGCGGGTTTCGCCGACATTCATCCCGACGACCTGCGCGCAGTAGCCGGGGAAAAACGCCTCGTCCGTCATCTTGATCCAGAAATCCGTGTTGTGCGAAAGCGGCTTGCCCGCCTTCGGGAATTTCACGTGCGCAGGCTCGCCTTCGATGAGGCCGTCGTAGTCCACCACCACGAAATCGCCCATCGCCGCCGGGCGCGCTGGCTCCACATCCGGGAAGTCCGCCTGCTGGTCGCGCAAGTTTTCGAGCGCCTCGTCAATTTCGCTCTCCGCCACTTCCGCGCCCGGAGCCGTCACCGCGATGCCTTTGTAATCCGGCAGATCAAAGTTCGGATGCAGCACCAGCGTCGCGCTAAATTTCAGCGACTTGTCATCGCCCCACACCACGTCCTGCACCTCGGAAAGCGAAAGCACGCGCAGGCCCTTGTCCTTGATGGCCTCGCGGCACGCATCGGTGAGCACCTGCTTGGTGACCTCCTCGCGAATCTCCTTCGTAAACTTCCTCTCCACGACCGAGCGCGGAGCCTTGCCAGCGCGGAAACCCGGCAGCTTGGCTTGTTTGAAATACTGGCCGGCCACGCCATCCCAGGTTTTCTTGACTGACTCCGGTTCCACTTCGATGCGGAGGGTGGCGAGACAGTTCGGTAGTGGTTCAAAAGCGACGTTCATGATGTTGTTTGCGTGGTTGAAAAGGGCGGCGAAAATAGCGGGGACTGGCCGCTTGCCAAGCGGTCAATTCGAGAAAATCACATTTCATCCCGGACCGGAGCGCGGCAGATGAAACTACAGCATCGCTCCAGCCGAGGGCATCACCGCTACTCGCCCCCTTCAAGTCTTCGTGGTTCTTCTTCGTGATTTGAATCGCGAAGCGGCAAAGCAACGATGGCAAACAGAGCGCGCCCCGCTTCGCGGAAAAATCCGCAATCACTGGCTCACCGTCATCTTCGCCACATCCGTCCATTCGTCGTTGGGCGTGCCCGGCATCAGTGGCGCGCGCTCGTCCATGTAGTGGCTGAGGGTGTCAATATCAGGAACTCCCTGCGCGCCGGAACCGCGACGGCGTTCGATATACACGCCAATGTGCGTGTATTTAAAGAACGTGTGCCTTTTTGGCAGCGGGCAACTCTCCACTTGCGCGAGGGACGCGTGAACGCTGATAGTCCGCGCCTTTTCTATGAAACAAATCGGCATCGGCCTCGCAGGCTTCGGCACCGTGGGTGCGGGGGTTTTTAAAAATCTGGCGAAGAACCGCGCTTTGCTCTCGGAGCGGCTCGGTGTGGAGCTGGCGGTGCGGCGCGTGGCGGTGCGCGATTTGAAAAAGGCGCGTTCGGTGGATGCTCCGGCGGATCTTTTCACCGATGACTGGAAGAAGGCGGTGGATGACCCGGCGGTGCAGATCGTCGTGGAGTTGATGGGCGGTATTTCCGAGCCGCTCGCGCTCATCACGCGCGCAATCGAGGCTGGAAAAATCGTGGTCACGGGCAACAAGGCGCTGCTCGCCGAGCACGGGAAGGAAATTTTTGACCTCGCTGCGGCGAGGAATGTGCCGGTGTTCTTTGAGGCGGCGGTGGCGGGCGGGATTCCGATTATCAAGGCTGTGCGCGAGAGTTTCGTGGGCAATCACATCCTGAGCATCCACGGGATCATCAATGGCACGACCAATTACATCCTCACACGGATGACGGACGCGGGGCTTGATTACGCGGAGGCTCTTGCCGAAGCGCAGGCGCAGGGCTACGCGGAGGCGGACCCGACGCTCGACGTGAATGGCTGGGACGCCGCGCACAAGGCGATCATCCTCGCATCGCTCGCTTACGGCACTTGCATTTGTCCGAAGAAAGTTTTTGTCGAAGG
>JBEIQV010000415.1:0-1967 GCA_040376335.1 Verrucomicrobiia bacterium
GACATGCGCAGCGAAGCCGGGCCAGTCCACTTCGCCGTTCGTTAGAAATGGAAGCAGGATGGCGGAGAAACCTTCGATGCGACGCCGGGGCCGGATCATGGCCACTGGATCGAGAGAGGCTGCGAGCGGCGGAATCATCGGAGAAAGTGGCAGAAGTTTACCTCGGAACAACGGGAGCGGGAAGCGGCACCTGCTGGCGCTGGCGTAGATAGAGGAAAAGGTCGCGCACACTGTCTTCGTCGAGAGCGTTGAGCAGACCGGCGGGCATGAGGGAGTTGGGGCTGACCTCAATACTCTTGATATCGGCGCGCGGCACCGTCGCGGGACCGGCGAGTGTTTTCAGCGTCACGGTGTCGGCGTCGTCGGAGGCGAGAACGCCGGAGAACATCCGCCCGTCTTTGGTTTCTACAGACGTCTGTTGGTAGTCCTTCCCGATGATTGCGTTTGGATCGATGATGTTTTGCAGCAGGTAGTCCACGTCCTCGAATGAGCCGGGCAATTCCGGGCCGATCTTCGCTCCTTCGCCAAACATGTTGTGACAGATCGCGCAGCTCTGGGCGAAAAGTGCGCGACCGTGGCTGGCGTTGGCGCGGAGGATGGAGTCCGTGGTGAGGAATTTCTTGAAGGTGGCGATCTGCTTTTGCGTGTCGGCGGAAGTAGTGCGAACGGCACCCCAGTTTTTTTCCAGCCATGCGTCTATGTCCGCGTCGTGCAAACCCTGGAGCTGACGAGCGAGCGGTGCAGTGATTGCGCTGCGTTCGAACTTCTTCGCATCAATGCTGGCGATGAGCACGCGTGCGCTGGCGGCGCGGGCGAGTAGTGTGCCGAGGGCATCGTTTTTTTCGGCGGCGTCGAGTGCGGGATATACGACGAGGATTTGCGTGGGTATGCGTGCATCTTCGTAGGCAGCGAGGCCGCGCAGAGCGGCTGCGCGCAGTGGGCCGGACGTGCGCACCAGATCGAGCAGCAGCGGCAAAGTCTGCGCATCCTTGGCGGCGAGGAGCGAATCGAGCGCGGCGTGGCGTGCGTCGGGTTTCGCGGCGGAATCGGCGAGGGTTTTGCGGAGACCATCGAGCGCTGAACCACCGCCGAAGGCCGCTGCCAGTGCCTGCGCTTGCTGGCGCACTTCTTCGTTCGGGCTCGCTTTCAACTTCTCGTAAAGCGCAGGCCAGGCTGCGGGCACTGTCACGCCGCGCTGTCCTTGGAGGGATGCGTTCATGCCGCGAAGGATGTTCGCCTGCACCTCGGGGTTTTCGATTTTACCAAGTGTCTCCACGAGCACACCCAGCCGCGCGCTTTCCTGTGCACGAACAGTCACCAGCCCAAAGGCTGCGACGATTAGAAAAATGCCGGAGCGCTTCATTCGATTCTATTTCGCCGCCATACGACGGGCGATGAACTCCTGCACCTTTGGAATTTTGCAGCTACCAAGCAACTCCGCGCCTTTCAATGGATCTGCCGCGACGGCTGGCTCTGCAGCATACCAGAGCATCAGCGGGAGGTTGTGATCCTTCGCGTCCTCGGCGTGCGATGCGAGGCCGGAAAGGATCGGCCAGCGCTGAGCGACTGGTATCCGCTGGGCGGCGGATGCGAGGTAAAGCCGCACAACTTGCGAAGGATCATCGGCGGCCATCTTCGCGAACTGCGCCAGTTCCGCCGCCGTCGGCGTGCCGTCTTCGCAGGTGAGCTGGATGGCCCATGCGCGAACGTATTCCATCGGACTCTTGAGAGTTTCCAAGGCGGTCGCTTCGTCCAGACCCTGAACTCCGTGCAGCGCCCAAAGCGCGCGCAGCTTGCGTGTTTCATCGGGATTCTCGCGCAGCATTTTCTTCAACGCCGCCTGCACCTCCGGCTTCGGGCCGCGCTCCGCGAGCAGTCGCCGGGCGTGACGCACATACCAGTCGTTTTCGTGAAGCTGCATCTGCACGAGTTCAGCGTCGCTCGCTTTCGCCAGATCCACGCTCACC
>JBEIQV010000092.1:0-11124 GCA_040376335.1 Verrucomicrobiia bacterium
CCTGCGCGGCGACGATCCTCCACACCGGCTGTGGCACAGTGAAAATAAACACGAAGGGCGCGAAGAGACACGTCCACTGCGCGAGTCCGAACAGCCAGAACGCGACGCCATGCCCCTCGAACACCGCGCGCATATTTTTTGTAAAGCCCTCCCACGTTTCACCGAGCGAGCGATACATCCGCACCGTGGAAAATTGCACACCATCGCAATTAATGAGCCGCATCCCCTCGCCCATCCGCGCGGCGACTTCGCGGCCGAGCGCGACATCCTCGACCAAGTGCGCCCGCACCGCCGCATGACCGCCGATACGCTCATACGCCTCGCGTTTGAAAAACATGAACTGACCGTTCGACGCACTGATTGCGCGTGCGAGTCGGGGGTTAAAGCGCAGACCTTTTCGCTGCACAAGACGCAGCAACCAAAGCGGACAAAATCCAAAGCCAATGAGCGGAATCACCGGAACGATCAGTTTTTCACCAAGCGTGCCCGTGAGCAAACGTGGCCATGACGAAAGCAAACTGGCGTTATTGCGACACGCGTAGTCCATCGCCGAACTCACTGTGCCGGGCGAGTGGATGGTGTCAGCGTCGGTGAAAAGCAGAAACTCTCCCTTCGCGGCGTCGGCGAGCTGGTTGCAGGCCCAATTTTTCCCGCACCATCCATCGGGCAACGGCTGACCACGCAGCAGACGCGCAGTCACGCGGGGGTTGCGAACTTCAGCCATCAGCTTCTCGACGATGGCGGCCGTGCTGTCCTCGGAATGATCGTCGAGCACGAGGAGTTCGTAGTGCGGGTAATCCTGTAGTAGCAGCGAGCGCACACACGCCTCGATGTTGCGCGCTTCATTGCGGGCCGGGACGAGCACGGAGATGAGCGGCCCGGTTTCCGGCGGCGCGACGGCGCGCAGGCTTTTGAAGGAAAGGATATTCATCAGCACATTTCCGAGCATGAGGAGCAGGACGACGAGAATGATGCTGTGGTAAAGTGTGAGCATGTGAGCGAAAGAAAATGCTGGATGACGAATGTCGCGTTAATTCGTAATTCCGCATTCGTCATCCGCCAATTTCACCACTATCAACAATCCGTGCCTTCCGCCGACGACATTTTATTTCCAAGCCAGCCATCCGCTACGATGCGAAGGTTCGCCGCTTTGCTGGAGCCGAAAAGCGACGCGCAGCTCGAAGCCATGGCGCAGGAGTCCGCGCTGATCACACGGCAGAATTTCGGGAAGGCGATCCGGCTTTTTGCCCCGCTCTATCTCAGCAACGAGTGCATCAACAACTGCGCGTATTGCGGCTTCTCACGCGACAACGCGATCCTGCGCGTGACGCTCGAAATCGAGAGTGTTGTGCGCGAGGCGCGCCATCTTGCAGCAGAGGGTTTTCGCAATGTGCTGCTCGTCGCCGGTGAGCATCCAAAGTTTGTCTCGAACGGTTATCTCGAACGCTGCGTGCGCGCGCTTGCACCGGAAGTGCCCGCGCTCGCGCTCGAAGTCGCGCCGATGGAGACGGCGGACTACGCGCCGCTCGTCGCAGCGGGCGCGGAGGGACTCGTGGTTTATCAGGAAACCTACGACCGCGCTACCTACGCGGAGCTTCACACGGCGGGGCCAAAGCGCGACTTCGACTGGCGCCTCGCCTGCCCCGAGCGTGCATACGACGCAGGCTTCCGTCGCATCGGTATCGGCGCGCTTTTTGGCCTCTGCGAATGGCGGCGCGAGGCGATGGCGCTCGCGGCGCATCTCGATCATCTGCTGCGCCGCTGCTGGAAGGCGCAGTTCACCATATCGCTCCCGCGACTACGTCCATGCGCAGGAGAATTTCAGCCGAAGCACACACTGCCCGACCGGGAGTTTGTGCAACTCGTCTGCGCGATGAGGATTTGCTTTCCGCACACCGGCATCGTGCTCAGCACCCGCGAACCCGCCGCGCTGCGCGACGCGTTGCTGCCACTCGGCATCACGATGATGAGCGCGGGCAGTCACACCGAGCCTGGCGGCTACACGGGCGAGGGTAAAAGCGACCTTCATCTCACGGTGCGCGGTCGTCGCGTGGAGACAGACGGCTGCGGCCACGATCAGAACGCGACGGAACAATTTCAAATCGCCGACACCCGCACACCGGCAGAAATCGCAGAGCTGCTACGAGGTCGCGGCTTCGAGGCCGTGTGGAAGGACTGGGACCAAGCCATTCTCGCGCCGTGAAAATTTTCCTGAACGGCCAACCGCGTGAAATCGCTGCAAACGATGTCGCTTCTCTCGTAGCGGAACTCGGCTTTGCAAAAGGCACAGTTCTCATCGAGCGCAACGGCACCGCGCTTCGCCCCGATGAATGGACGCAGCCGCTCGCGCCTGATGATCACATCGAACTGCTGCGCATCGTCGCTGGCGGGTAGCACCGTTGCACTGTGGATTACGGGGATGGCTGACCACGGATGACACGGATTTTCACGGATGGATGGACGCGAGTCCGAAATTTCATCCGTGTCCATCCGTGTTATCCGTGGTTGAAAAACATCCGAGGTTTTTAGTCCAAGGTAACGTGTTTGCTTCACGCCGATTTCCGGTCAATGTGACCGCTATGTTCCGGCTGCTAACGTTTCTCTTTGCACTGCTCGCGCTTCCTGCGCTGGCGGCGGATGTGCCGTTCAGCGTAGCCGTCGCGCAGAAAGAACTTCGCGCGGAATTCACCGGCAACGGACGCGAAACCGTCACGCTCAAACTCGCAAATCTCACCAAGGAAAAACTCCCCGTCGTCGTGCCAGCCGGCCTGGTGCTCGCGGGGGAAAATGGCGAGCGTCAACTGCTGCTGCGCGCACTCACGATGGAACTCTCCGCAAACGAAGAGACGGACGCCATCCTCCCAGCCGCTGCGCTTTCGACAAAAAACTCCGACACCCAGCGCCCGCTAAAGCCCGCCGCAGAGCGGGAGCCGCGACTGGAAAAGCTGATCGCGCTCTTTGAAAAACAAAACGACCTCCCCCGCCCCACGGCGCAACTTGCCGTCTTCATCATGCTGGAGGATTTGAAATTTTCCGACTGGCAGAAATGGCTCGCACCAACTTGGGCGCACGAAAAGCCGCCAAAGCAACACCCGACTCCCGCCGAGATCGCACAGGCCGTGGACGCGCTCGCCTTCGCCAAACTCGCTGCACCCGAACGCAAACCCGCGCTGCTCGCCGACGGCGATCTCAAACGCCTCGCACTGCGCAACCCGTGGGCACGCGGTAAGGCAATGGCGCTCTACGGCCTCACCGTGGACGATGCAGTCACCGGCGACCCGTCGCTTCCGCCCAACCTCGGCACGCTGCTGCACACTTCACCGAACGACAACTGCCCCATCTGCCGCCAGCGCACAAAAATGCAGCCGGAGATTCCGTAGCGCTATTTAATCAGGCCGAAGTGCGTCTTGTGCTCGCGGAGGAACGGCCAATAGACGAACAGCGCCGTGCCCATCAAATTTTGTTCCGGCACCGAGCCCCAGTAGCGGCTGTCCGAGCTGTTGTAGCTGTTATCTCCCATCGCAAAGTAGCGCTTCGCCGGCAGCTTGTAGGTCTGCCCCACAGTGCTGAGGTTGTATTCGTCGCTGTAAAATGTCGGCCCCTGCGCGTAGCCGCGATAGCCGCCGTCTGCGGGCTTTTCCCGCGTCCCACCCATCACACGCTCAAAGCCCAGGCCCTTCGCGCGTTCCCCGTTGACGAACAACTCCGGCGCCACAATCCGCAGTTCATCGCCGGGCACACCAACAAGACGCTTGATATAAAACTGAGACGGCTTCTTCGGAGGCGGGCCTAGATTTCCCATCTTCGGGATGTCCTGCGTGTGAAAAACAAACAC
The DNA here is from genome assembly GCA_040376335.1 of Verrucomicrobiia bacterium. Taxonomy (GTDB): domain Bacteria; phylum Verrucomicrobiota; class Verrucomicrobiia; order Chthoniobacterales; family Chthoniobacteraceae; genus SXWH01. Next base: position 3,836 of record JBEIQV010000092.1, read on the forward strand.
CTCCCCGCGCGACGGCGTGCGGAAGTGGTAGCTCATCTTGTCCACAAACACATGGTCGCCCGTATCCGTGAAACCGCGTGCGATGGGTTCCCCAGCCTTGAATTTCATCCCGATCATCGAAAAGCCATCGGGGCCTCCCGTTTGCCTGCCGAAAACCTCCTCCGTCGGCTTGATTCCCTCATGCACCCAATACGTGTTCCCCGCGCTCGTCGTGATTTTCGTGTAGGTGAAAATGCGCATCCACGGAGTTTCCTCAACGCTGATGATTTGCTCATCCGCTTTCGCCACCACGTTGTGCCAAGTCCGCCCGTAGGCCGCCGTGTGCCACACTTTCTTCAAAATATTTGGCGGTTCCTCCTTCGTCACCTCGCCCGTGATTCCATTCAGCGTTGGAAACATCGAAGACGTGGGAATCGTGAACGGCTGGATGAAATACGTGCGAATCCCCAGCGCCACGATGATCGCCACGACAAACACCTCCACATTTTCACTCATCCAGGCATCGCCTTTCAATGGACAATGCACACCGCAGAGCTGTTCCAGCGCATCCTCCGCGCCCTTCACCCCTACCGAATCGCGCCCTTTCACGGCTTTCTTCAGCTTTTCAATCTGCCCCTCGAAATCGGCAATCGTCACCTCGCTCCATTTGTCGCGATTGTAGGCAAGCCGCTTCTCCGCCTCTTTAATATAGAGTCGGCCTTGCTTGATGTATTTCGGCGTGAGGAAAAGCATGGGCGCGGTGGGTAGCGTCACGTCCCCCGCATGGCAAGGGCCGCTTTCCTCCCCGCTGATATTTTCACACCCGCCCTTCAAAGCATTACAATACGCTCCCAGCCCGACATCCATGAAAGCCTCGGGGTCTTCCCTCCTCATTCCGAGGAACACCCCGCCGATTCCGGGGAACACCCCGCCAACTCCAAGGAACACCCCGCTGGGTTTTTGGAGCACCCCGCACGGAAAGGGGGCAGCCTCCCAACAGAGAAGGATGCCAATTTTACTGAGAGAAGCGTGCTTCCAGCTTCCGGCATCCCTGCTCCGCTCCCGATCATAGACTTTTTATTGGGCGGGGCTTTTGGAGCGGCGGGTTTTGGAAGACTAGGAGGCTACGGTAAGCGGGGCGGGAGTTCGTCAACGAAGGCGGAGTGCCTGCTTTCGTGCCTTCTAGACATGGTAAGTCACGGTATCCTTGTCGCCGATTCTCACGTGACCTTTTTGGCGGAGCATCTCCAACAGCTTGGTGGCCTCTAGGTCAGTGGCCTCTTTTCCAAGTTGGGATTTCAGATGGCTCAGCAGGGTCTTCATCTTTTTCGGGCGATTAGTGACGTTCTTTCGCAGTCGCTCCAGAACGCGACTCAGCGGAGTCTCTATATCTGCGGGCTCCGCTTTTGGTGCGGCTGTCCCGACCTTGGGTGGAGCAGAAAAAGTGAGCGTGGCGAAACTCCCGTGGCGGCGGGCGGAAATATGTCGGCTTCGCAGATGCTCAACCAGAGGATCAAAGCCCGTGTCCTTCGAGATAATATGAATGTGGGCCGCAGGGTTACTGCTCACCGCCCGGCCCAAGTAGTATGCGAGCGCAAAATCGAGAGCATTCTTTCCGGAAGACGTGAGGCGGATGAGTTGGACGGATGCCGCATTTTCCATCAGCTTTTCCACCAGATCGGCATTGAGTTTTGTCTGCTTCGCACCCAGCAGGATCGTAAAGCAGACCGCTTTCGTGCCGAGGATGGACGCATCAAACTCATGGACGTTTTCAAAGTCCACAAAGACATGGTTTAGACGAGGGGCGGGTTCGGTGAAAGCAGACATAACATCAGTGATTGGGAGTTCGGCGACGAGGGCGGAGATGAGATTCGACGCGTGCGAAAGAACACGAATGCGTTATGAAGACAAGTAGCGAAGCGCAATAGCACCGTGACTGGCTAGCAAGGTGACGCATGCACGTTGCGTAATATTTTCACGACTCATCGCATTTAACAGACATCCCTGTTGACCGGAGCGCACTCCCCCCTATTGTCCCGCACCCGCAAAAAGCACATGGCTCAGCAAAATCAACGACCTAACCGCGAACGCGAACCCAATGGCAGTGGCTCGCAAGAACCGAACTTCAACTGGAGGGGACTGCTTCTTTTCGCAGCCGCAGTGGCTCTCATCGGAGGCGCGTTCTACTTTAAAAATCCGATGGGGAACCCGGAGGAGATGACGCTCTCGAACTTCATCAAGCTCGCCAAAGAAGGGCGCGTAGTGAAGGACTCGACGGTCGTGGTGGTAGATCACGGCAGCCCGGTGGATTATGTCCGCGCAAAGGTGCTGGATGTTGCCGGTGCAGCGCCGGAGACGGCGCGCCCAGTGCGGGTGATGGTGAATCTCGAATACAACCGCACGCTCGAAAAAGACCTGCACGATGACGGGATCGAGGTGCCGATCAAAGCGGACAACAGCAATGCAGTCATGGGGATGCTGCTCAATTTCCTGCCCATCGCTTTCATCCTGCTGTTGCTGTATTTCTTCTTCCGCCAGCAACTGCGCATGGCTGGCAAGGGCGCGATGAATTTCGGAAAGAGCAAGGCGCGCATGCTGGCGCGCGATAAGAACAAAGTGACGTTCAAGGACGTGGCCGGTGTGGAGGAGGCGAAGGAGGAAGTGCAGGAGATTGTTGAGTTCCTCAAAGACCCGAAACGTTTTCAAAAACTCGGCGGTCACATTCCGAAGGGTGTCCTGATGGTCGGCTCGCCCGGCACAGGCAAGACGTTGCTCGCACGAGCGATCGCTGGTGAAGCGGATGTGCCGTTTTTCTCGATCAGTGGTTCGGATTTCGTGGAGATGTTTGTGGGCGTCGGCGCGAGCCGCGTGCGCGATATGTTTGAGCAGGGAAAGAAGAGCGCGCCCTGCCTGATTTTCATTGATGAAATTGACGCTGTCGGTCGCCATCGCGGACACGGCATGGGCGGTGGTCACGATGAGCGTGAACAGACGCTGAATGCGTTGCTCGTGGAGATGGACGGCTTCGACACGCAGGACGGTGTGATCATCATCGCGGCAACGAACCGCCCTGACGTGCTCGACCCGGCGCTCCTTCGCCCCGGTCGTTTCGACCGTCAGGTGACTGTCGCATTGCCCGACGTGAAGGGCCGTGAGGAAATTCTGAAAGTCCACGCGAAGAAGGTGAAGATGTCCGAGGATGTGAACCTCGCCGTCACCGCGCGCGGCACGCCCGGCTACAGCGGTGCGGAACTTGCGAACGTGATCAACGAAGCCGCGCTCGCTGCGGCACGTCGCGGTGCGAAAGCCATCATTCAATCCGACCTCGAAGAGGCGCGCGACAAAGTGCGCTGGGGAAAAGAGCGCCGCTCGCTCGCGATGTCGGACAAGGAAAAGGAAAATACCGCCTACCATGAAGCCGGCCACGCACTGCTCGGCTGTCTGATGGAGCACACAGACCCGCTGCACAAGGTGACTATCATCCCGCGCGGACCATCGCTTGGCTCGACGATGTATCTGCCGACCGAGGACAAATACACCCACCGCAAAAACGAACTGCTGGATCGCCTCGTGATGATCATGGGTGGTCGTGTCGCGGAGGATTTGATTTTCGGCGACGTCACCAACGGCGCACGCGGCGACATTGGTCAGGCGACCGGGATTGCACGCAAGATGGTCTGCGAATGGGGCATGAGCGAAAAGCTCGGCATGGTGGACTACAGCGAAGGCGAGGAGCACGTTTTCCTCGCCCGCGACATCACGCGCAACCGCAGCTTCAGCGAAGTCACAGCGCAGGAGATTGACCGCGAAGTGAAGAAACTTTGCGACGACGCCTACGCCCGCGCGAAACACCTCATCACCTCGAACCGCGACAAACTTGAAATCATCGCGAAGGCGCTGCTCGAATTTGAGACGCTCGATGGCGATCAAGTGCAGGACATTGTGAAGACCGGCGGCATGAGCAAACCACCGTCACCACCAGCGAGCAGCACCAAAAACGTGGAGCCTGTCGTGCCGCCAAAAACGGAGCCGACTCTCGATTTCCCCGGCGGTCTCAGCGGAGCACCAGCGTAGCGCAGGCTTGCGTGCATACGCCTCATCGCGCCTAGATGCGGCATGAACATGGAGAAAGTCGTTATCGTCGGTGCGAGTGGTTACTCGGGTGAAGAACTCGTCCGCCTGCTCTCGCGGCATCCGAACGTCGAACTGGTCGCCGTCACATCGCGTCAGGCTACGGGGCAAACGCTCGCGAGCGTGTATCCGCGTTTCTCAGGAACGCGCTATGCCGGGCTGAAGTTCATTGATTCCACCGTGCCTGCAATTCTTGCGACGGGTGCGAAAGTTGTCTTTCTCGCGCTGCCACATGGTGTCGCATCGGAGTTTGCGCAGCCGCTCATCAAAGCCGGACTGCGCGTCCTCGATTTGAGCGCGGACTTTCGAATCAAAGACCTCGCGACCTACGCGGAATTCTACGGCGAACAGCATCACGCACCCGAGCTGGCTGCGATGTCTGTTTACGGACTGCCCGAGCTTTACCGCGAAAAAATCCGTGGTGCGCAACTCATCGCCTGCCCCGGCTGCTATCCTACGAGCATCCTCGTTCCGCTCGTCCCGTTGCTGCGTCGGCAGCTCATCAAGCCCGCCAGCATTTGTGTTTTCAGCATGAGTGGAGTGAGCGGAGCCGGGCGCACGGTCAAGGCGGAATATCTTTTTACCGAGTGCAACGAAAGCGTGCGCGCCTACAGCGTGCCCAAGCACAGACACCTCGCCGAAATCGAGCAGGAGCTTTCCATCGCCTCCGGCGCGAAAGTGACGATCAACTTCACGCCACACCTCATCCCCGTGAATCGCGGCATCCACACCACCATCTATGCCGCGCCCGCCGAAGGTGCCGAGCCGTTCCATTTCACCAACGCCTACGCCGAGGACTACGCGGGCGCGAAATTTGTGCGCGTGCACGGCGATAGCGGAATCCTGCCCGACACAAAAAACGTCGTCGGCACGAACTTCGTGGACATCGCATGGCGGCACGACCCGCGCACCGGCCGCATCGTCCTCTTAAGCGCCGAGGATAACCTCGTGAAAGGCGCAGCCGGTCAGGCTGTGCAATGCCTCAACATCCTCTGCGGCTGGCCTGAGGAGACGGCGCTGTAGCCCGCAATTTTGAGCACTGGAAAACACATCGCCATCATCGGAGGCGGGCCTGCTGGACTGCGGGCGGCGGAGGTCGCAGCACAGACTGGGGCAGATGTGACGCTTTACGATGCGAAGCGCTCGGTTGGCCGGAAGTTTCTGGTGGCGGGGAAAAGCGGACTGAATCTTACGAATGATGCCGCTCTAGATGTTTTTACGAACCAATATTCCGGCGATGCGATGCCCGCGAATTTTTGGCGGGAGTGCATTGCGGATTTTGACAACAACGCGATGCGTGCATGGGCAGCGGAGCTAGGAGTTGAGACGTTCGTTTCTTCGAGCGGTAAAGTTTTTCCGACCATGATGAAGGCCGCACCGCTGCTGCGCCGGTGGGTGGAGCGTCTACGGGGACTTGGTGTGAAGTTTGCCATGAACCATCGCTGGGCAGGACTCGAACACGGAACACAGATGCGGATTCATTTCCAAAATCAGGAGCCGGTGTTTTGCGACGCGCTGATTCTGGCGCTCGGTGGAGGCTCGTGGCCGGAAACTGGGTCCGATGGAGGTTGGGTGAGCATTTTAGAAAAAAACAGCGTCACTGTCCGCCCCCTGCGCTCTGCGAACTGCGGCTGGGAATGCGCGTGGACGCCGGAGACGATGGCTACTGTGCAAGGGCAGCCGCTGCACAATCTCCATGTGCGCGCTGGAGACTCACTGGCAATCGGTGAGGTGATGCTGACGCGATACGGCATCCAAGGCACGTTGATGTATGCGCTTGGCCGCGCGCTGCGGGCGATGGAAAAACCCGAGGTGCGTGTGGATTTCAAACCCACATTCAACGTGGAGCAACTCATGCGAAAAATGGAATCAGTCCGCCGCAACTGCCTACAGGAAGCACAGACGAGATGGAAACTCACGCCTGCTGCCTGCGCGATCCTTGCGCAGTATCACGGGCCATTTGATTCTAGCGAAACGCTGGCGAGAGTTGTGAAGGATTGCAGTATCCCGCTCACAGGCCCGCGCCCGCTGGCCGAGGCGATCTCGACTTCTGGCGGTGTGTGCTGGAGCGAAATGGATCGCGATTTGATGCTCAAAAAACTGCCCGGCGTGTATTGCGCAGGCGAAATGGTGGATTGGGAGGCGCCCACTGGCGGCTATCTCCTACAAGGATGTTTCGCCACCGGAACACGAGCGGGTTTGGCCGCAGCAGGGCGCGTAGTCGGATAAGCCGACAAGCTTTTTTCGCTTGGCTATCGCCGCCTGTCTTCTCATCTACTTTCCGAAACCCGATGGCCTTCACTTCCGACGAAGCCTTTTCCCTTCTCAAAAACGCGCAGGCGAATGACCGCCTCGCTCACGCCTACCTGCTCAGCGGACCGGATGGCAGCGGCACACGCGAACTCGCGGCACGGCTCACCGGACTGATCATCAGCGGAGAGGGCGATGCGATGAAACACCCGGACGTCCACATCGCCGAGCCAGAATCCAAGTCGCGAAGGATCGTCATCGAGCAAATCCGCGAAATGGAAAAACAGCTTCAGATGCGCTCGATGTTCGGCGGGCGAAAAGTCGGTCTCATCATGGATGCGGATCGTCTGCAGGAGCAGGCCGCCAACGCCTTTCTAAAGACGCTCGAAGAACCGCCACGGAACTCCCATCTCATCCTCGTTACTTCGCTTCCCGATCAGCTTCTCGAAACAATTCTCTCCCGTTGCATCGAGGTTCAGCTTCGGCCCACTGCCCGCCGCGAACCTACTGAGCGCCAGCATCGGATGCTCGAAACGCTGCGCGCATTCTCGAAAATTCCACGCCCCGATTTTGCGCAGACATTTTGCCTCGTGCGTAATTTCCAATCGCTGCTCGCGGAAGCGAAAGAAGAAATCGGCGATATCAACGAGGCCGCGATGAAGACCGAGGAAAAACACTACAAACAGACGAGCGACGTGTCGCACTCATGGCTGGAGGAGCGCGAGGATTACTTCAAGGCGCTCACCGAGGCACGCTATCGCAATGAACGCACCGCGCTCATCGAAACTATCGAGCAATGGTGGGCTGATGTCCTCCGTCAGCAGCAAAGCGCCGCCCATCTTGATCATCCCGATTTTTCTACCGACACCGCTGCGCTTGCGAATCAAATGTCCACCTCACAAGTGCTCCGCCGGGCCGATGCGATTGCC
>JBEIQV010000261.1:0-4705 GCA_040376335.1 Verrucomicrobiia bacterium
CATCCCGAGCAAGCGCGTGTCGCACAAAAAAGATCTCGCCGCAGCGATGGAGTGGTTCCTTGCGCAGAAGACCGCGTGTCTCCTCGAAGTGACGGTGCCGTATTCCGAGCATGTGCTGCCGATGATTCCCGCAGGCGCGACCTACAAGGACATCATCTACAAGGACACCGAACAGCGCCAGACGCTGACGCCCGGCTCGGGTCTGTAAAAAATTTAGACACTTCCCACAAGAAGCGACCGCCACCGTTGGCACCCCGAGCCGGCAGTGGCGGTTGGCTTTTCGGGCAAAGGGCTTGGCGACCACGGGGCGCGTGGACTACACGGTGCGCTCCATGTTTTCACCCAACGCCAACGACAACGCCGCATGACGTGGGATTACCTCATCGTCGGCGCGGGATTCTCCGGCGCGGTGCTCGCGGAAAGGCTCGCCAGCCAGCGCGGCGCGACGTGTCTCGTCATTGACCGCCGCGACCACATCGGCGGCAACGCCTACGACAAACGCGACGCAGCGGGCGTGATCATTCATCCCTACGGCCCGCATTATTTCCGCACGAACAGCGACCGCGTCATCGAGTATCTGAGCCAGTTCACCGCGTGGCATCCGGTCGAATACAAGGTGCTCTCGTGGACGCACGGCCAGCACTGGCAGTTCCCGATCAACTTGAACACGTTTGAGCAACTGCTCGGGCGCGCAAGCACGAGCGAAGAAATGGAGCGCACGCTCGCCGAGTGGCGCGTGCCCATCGCATCGCCGCGCAACAGCGAGGAGGTGATCGTCTCGCAAGTCGGCTGGCGGCTCTACGAAATGTTTTTCAAAAACTACACGCGCAAGCAATGGCGGCGCGACCCGAGCGAGCTGGACCCGAGCGTCTGCGGACGCATCCCCGTGCGCACCAATCGCGACGACCGTTTTTGCGAAGAGAAATTTCAGGCGCTCCCGCGCGACGGCTACGCAGCGATGTTTGCGAAAATCCTGACGCATCCCAAAATCGAAGTGCGTCTGCGCGCCGACTTCCGCGAAGTCCGCCAGCAAGTGCGCTACAAGCGACTCATTTACACCGGCCCCGTGGATGAATATTTCGACCGCTGCGAGGGCGCGCTGCCGTGGCGCTCGCTGCGTTTTGAAACCGAGACGCTCAACGTGGAATACTCACAGCCCGCGATGCAGGTGAATTTTCCCAACGACCACGACTACACCCGCGTCGTAGAAATGAAACACGCCACCGGACAAAAACTCCCCGTGACCACCATCGTGCGCGAATTCCCGCAAGACTACGCCCCCGGCCTCGAACCCTACTACCCCATCCCCGCCCCCGACGCCCGCGCCCTCTACGCCAAATACGCCGCCCGCGCCGCCGCCGAGCGCGATGTCACATTCGTCGGACGCCTCGCCACCTATCGCTACTACAACATGGACCAGTGCGTAGCCGCCGCTCTCGCTGAGTTTGAAAAACTCGCGCCTTGACCTTCATGGCTGCCTCCTTTCCTTTCGCCCGCCCATGGAACCCGCGCTCGATCTGACTATCGTCATGCCCTGCCTCAACGAGGCCGAGACGCTCGTTGCGTGCATAGAAAAAGCTCGCCGTGGAATCGAGGCAGCAGGAGTGACTGGCGAAGTGCTCATCGCCGATAATGGATCTACGGACGGCTCCATCGAACTCGCGGAAAAGCACGGCGCACGCGTCGTGCGCGTGAGTGAAAAAGGCTACGGCAACGCTCTGCGCGGCGGCATTGCAGCGGCGCGTGGGCGCTGGCTCCTCATGGGCGATGCAGACGACAGCTACGATTTTTCGCAAGCCCCGCGCTTTGTGGAAAAGCTGCGCGAGGGCGACGACCTCGTCATGGGCTGCAGGATGCCGCGCGGCGGCGGCACCATCATGCCCGGCGCGATGCCATGGAAAAACCGTTGGATTGGAAATCCTGTGCTGACTTTCATCGGAAAACTTTTCTTTCGCACGCCCGTGCAGGATTTTCACTGCGGACTACGCGCATTTTCCCGCGCCGCCTACGACCGGATGCAACTCCAGACGACAGGTATGGAATTCGCCAGCGAGATGGTGATGAAGTCCTCCATCCTCGGCATGAAGGCGAGCCAGGTGCCAATCACGCTCCACAAGGATGGCCGCTCGCGTCCTCCGCATTTGAAACCATGGCGCGACGGCTGGCGGCATCTGCGCTTCATGCTCATCTACTCCCCTCGCTGGCTCTTCCTCATCCCGGGACTCACACTCGTCGGGTTGGGCACAGTGGTGGCGCTGACAATTTTCCTCGGCACACGCCACATCGGCGGCGTGCAACTGGATGTGGGCACGCTTCTCGTCGCCTGCATGACCGTCATCATCGGCGTGCAACTCACCGCGTTTGCATTTTTTGCAAAAGTTTTCGCCATCGGTGAAAACCTGCTGCCCGATAGCCCGCGCTTTCGCGGCTTATTCCGTCGCTTCACGCTCGAACGCGGCGTCGTCGCCGGCACCTCCCTGCTGCTCGGCGGCACAGGCCTGCTCGGCTGGTCGCTGTGGCTGTGGGGATCAGCGGGCTTTGGTCACTTGGATTACGCAGAAAATCTCCGCCGCCTCATCGGTGCGACAACCCTGCTGATCCTCGGCGTGCAGATTATTTTCTCCAGCTTCTTCATGAGCGTGCTCGGTTTAAAAACCACCTCCCGCCGACCGCCAGGAACAGAGAACCAGTAAAGTCGGGCGCGCTTGTCGCTTCATTACCACCAAGCCCCCGCCGCTTTTTGTGGGGCAGTTACTTTCCCAGTTAAACTTGCACCGCTCTCCGCTTAAAACAGCGTGTAGATGAATGGGGCGGCACCTGTTGCACCGAGGACGACGAGCGCACCAACCAGCGCGAGGACGATGAGGATCGGCACGAGCCACCACTTTTTGTTGTGCTTGAGCAGACCGATGATTTCAGCGCCGAGACTCGGTGCTTTTTCTCCGGATGCTTTTTCAAATTCGTTGGGCTCTTGGGGCTCTTTCATATTTTTAGAATTGGCGGAAGTAGCGTTCGGCAGGCGTGTTTTTCTCGGCGTCCTGCCAGTAGGTCTGCGCGGAAGGATCGAGTCGGCGCTGCATCGGGTCTTTGCCAAAGATGCGCAGGAATAAGCCGACTGGCGTGACGGTGAGATAATAGACGGCGGCGAGGATGATATTGCTGACGACGATGCCGATGGAGCATGCAAGGCCATACCAGAAAAAATAGAACGGTAGTGCGAATTGCGGCAGCGCGAAGCAGAACAGCCCGAGCAAAACTCCGCACGAGCCGAGCGTGATCGGCCACTCCGCCCACGCGCCAGTTTTCCAGCGCACGATGCACGAGAGCACTGCGGCCATGATGGGAAAACCGATGACGAGGCTTTTGCCGAAGCTGCGGCGCGCGGCGATGTCGGGCTGCCATTGAACGTCTTTGAATGGGTTGATCATCGCGGTTTAATCGAGGGTGAAACCGTCCACGTATTTCTGCCGTTCGCTTTCGCCGAGCTGTGGCTGCTCGGTTTTGTAGAGGACGCAATTTTCCAGCACGAGCACATCCATGTCGCACGCGAGGAAGCAGCGATACGCGTCCTGCGGCGTGCAGACGATGGGCTCGCCGCGAATGTTGAAGCTGGTGTTCACGATGACGCCACAGCCGGTCTGGCGCTTGAATTCGCGGATGAGGCGGTAGTAGCGGCGGTTGCGCTCCTCGCTCGTGGTCTGCACGCGCGCGGAGTAATCCACGTGAGTGATGGCTGGCAGTTCGCTGCGCGGGACGTTCACGCGTTTGCGAAGGTCTGGGTCGTTCTGAAGCTGGCGCTGCTCGTCGGTGAGCGCGGTGCGTTTCGCTTCGCGCACGGGTGCGACGAGGAGCATGTAGGGCGATTCGCGATCCAGCTCGAACCACTCCGCTGCGTCCTCGGCGAGACAGCTCGGCGCGAAGGGACGGAAGGACTCGCGAAATTTGATGCGGAGATTCATCTGCGCCTGCATCGCGGGACTGCGCGGATCGGCGATGATGCTGCGAGCGCCGAGTGCACGCGGGCCGAATTCCATACGATCCTGAAACCAGCCTGTCACTTTTCCCTCCGCCATCGAGCGGGCGACCGCTTCGAGCAATGAGGATTCCTCCGCGTGGTGGTGATATTTTACGCCTTTGCCATCGAGAAATGCACGGATGTCGGCATCCGCAAACTTCGGTCCGAGCAACGCGCCTTTCAGCGAATCCTTTCCGTTCGGTTTGCGTGGCTCGCCGAGGAGTTGGTGCGAAACAAAGAGCGCCGCTCCGAGCGCACCTCCCGCATCACCGGCGGCGGCGGGAATCCACACATCGTCAAAAATACCGGAGCGCAAAAGAATGCCGTTGGCCACGCAGTTGAGCGCAACACCGCCGGCAAGGACGAGATTCTTCGCGCCAGTGAGTTCCTTCGCATAACGCGCCATGCGCATCACGATCTCCTCGGTGACTTTCTGGATGCTCGCCGCGAGATCCATCTCGCGCTGCGTGATCGCACTTTCCGCCGGACGCGGCTCGCCACCAAAAGCTTGTGAAACTCCGGCCCCGTCATCGTCAGTCCCTGCGCGTAGTTGAAGTAGCGCATGTCCATTCGGAAAGATCCGTCCGCTTTCAGATCAATCAGTTTCTCCAAAATCAGATCCGTATATTTCGGCTCACCGTAGGGCGCGAGGCCCATGAGCTTGTATTCTCCGGAGTTCACCTTGAACCC
>JBEIQV010000056.1:0-14040 GCA_040376335.1 Verrucomicrobiia bacterium
ACGCAGAAAACTCCTCCGCGCTCACCAAATCGTGCTCCAGCAATTCGCGCAAAATCCCCAGTCGCTCGCGGAGCTGCACATGGCGCAGATGCTCGCATGCCATCCGCCCCAACGCCGACACGCCCCACATACACGCGATGATCGTAGCCAGCGCCACCTTCATCCAATTCTCCGTCGCTAGCCACGCGAGACTCCCCGCCACCACCGCCAGCGGCAAACCCGCCAGCACCCAGCCGAGCCAGAGTCGGCGCGGCCTCACCAGCAACTCATCGAGCTTCTCCGCGCGCTGGTAGGCGAAATCCTCATCTGACACCAGCCCTCCGCGCCTGCACTCATCCAAATCGCGCATCCACATCGTGAAATGCGCCACCTCCCCGCCCGCCTGTTCGGCGTGCGGAGAAAGAATGGCTGCATTGGTGGAAGTCAAAGACATCGCACGGCTGTAAAAGCCAGTGCCGTGCGCGACAGCAGGATTTTTAAGATTAGCTCACCGTTTCTGCGTTCCGTTAGTTGAGAGACGCTGTGAAAAGTTGCTGCCAAAGGCGGGCGGGGTGGATACACCGCTGGGGTCTTCTTTTTCCCAATGAGCAAAAAATACAACGTCGCTATCATCGGTTACGGCTGGGCTGCCACGGCCCACATCGCCGCCATCAACGCCAGTTTGCAGGCGCAGGTCACTGCGGTGTGGTCTTCGCGCAAGCTGGATGATGCGGAGCTTTCTGCTAAGCACGGCTCGCGCATCAAGAGCTACACGGACCTCGCGGCGATGCTCGCGGCCCCGAGCGTGCATGTCGTGGACATCACGAGCTACCCGAACCAGCACGCGGAGCAATTCATCGCGGCGGCGAAGAACGGCAAGCACATCATCATCGAAAAACCGCTGGCCATCGAGTGGAGCGAAATCCTCGCGATGAAAAAGGCGGCGGAGAGTTCCGGGGCGAAGGTGTGCGTGTGCTTCGAGTGCCGCTTCTCCTCGCAATTCCTCGCTACGAAGTCGGTGATCGATCAAGGGCTCGTGGGGAAATTGCACTACGGCGAGGTGGATTACTACCACGGCATCGGCCCGTGGTATGGGCAGTATCGCTGGAATACGAAAAAGGAACTCGGCGGCAGCGCGCTGCTCACGGCGGGATGTCACGCGCTCGACGCACTGCTTTTGTGCATGGGTGGCGAGGTGGAGGAAGTGACGAGCTACGCTACGCAGAGCAGTCACCCGATTTTCACCGCCTACGAATACCAGACAAGTGCGACGACGCTGCTGCGGTTCAAGGGCGGCGCGGTGGGGAAATGCGCGGCGGTCGTGGATTGCTTCCAGCCTTACTACTTCCACGCGCATCTTGTGGGCAGCGAGGGCAGCATCCTCGACAATAAATTCCACTCGATGAAAATCGCGGGGCTGAACAAGGGCGCATGGTCGGAGCTTTCCATGAAGATGCTCGATAGCGGCGATGTGAGCGACCATCCGTATCAAACGCAGTTTCAGGCGTTCTTCGATGCGCTCGATGCCGGAAAGGAGATGCCGCTCACGAGTTTCGCGGATGCATTTGCCAGCCATCGCGTGATCGCCGCTGCCGACCTCTCCGCGAAGGAAGGCCGCGCGGTGAAGCTCAGCGAAATCGCGACGAGCTAGCGCGCGGCGATGAAGCATCGCAAGCCGCCCGAGGTCTGCCCCGTGTGCGGCGAAGACGTGCCGCCGAAATCGGTCGCGTGTCCGGATTGCGGCGCGGATTACGAGAGCGGCTGGAAGGACGACGGAACTGATTACGGCGCTCTCGATTTGCCCGACTGGGCCTATGAGGACGACGAGGAAAAAGTGGTGCGGCCGAAATTCCGCCGCCCCTCACGCGCCGGCATGAACCCGCTCTGGCGCTGGGTCGCGCTGGGGCTAATCATGTGGTGGCTGTGGTGGTATACGAAGTATACGCTCAATTGGTGGTGACTCAGCGTCCGCCGCCGAAGAGGGTGCCGAAGATTCCGCGGAAAAGTGAGCGACCTGCCTGCGTGGCCATCGAGCGTGTGGCGCTTTGAGTGGCGGCCTTGGCGAGTGTTTCGAGCAGACCGGGTTTTGCATTGCGCTTGGCGGCGAGTGCCTCGGCGGCGTCGGCCTTGGCTTGACGTTCGGCGGCTTCGGCGCGGAGTTTTTCCATGCGCGCTGCGTGGAGTTCCTCCCGCTCGCGGATTTCGCGCTCGGCGGCTTCTTCGTCTGTGCGACGGCGCTCCGAGATGTCGTCGCGACGGGGAGTTTCGTTTTGTGGTGCGGCGGCTTGTTGTGCGCGGCGTTGTTCCGCTCGTGCACGTGCAGCGGCGACGGCGTCGAAGCCGGCTGCTCCTGCTGCTGCGGTTGTGGCTGCACGCGAAGGAGCGGGTGCAGCGGTGCGATTGAGCACTTCGTAGGCGGACTCGCGATCTACGGCCACGGCGTATGCGTCATAAAGCTCGGAGCCTTCTAGAATCAAGTTGCGGTCTTCATCCGCGAGCGGCGGAAGGTAGCTGACGGGCGGTGCGATGAATGCGCGCTCGACGATGGACGGCGTGCCTTTCGCATCGAGCAATGAGACGAGCGCTTCGCCGACCTGGAGTTCGCCGATGGCTTTTTCGACATCGAGGCGTGGATTCTGGCGGAAGGTGGTAGCGGCAACTTTCACCGCTTGCTGGTCGCGTGGCGTAAATGCGCGCAGTGCGTGCTGGAAGCGGTTGCCGAGCTGGCCGAGGACTTTGTCCGGGATGTCGAGCGGGTTCTGGCTGACGAAATAGACGCCGACGCCCTTGCTGCGGATGAGCCGCACGACTTGCTCGACTTTGTCCTGCAACGACTGCGGTAGAGTGTCGAAAAGCAGATGCGCTTCGTCGAAAAAGAAAACCAACTCCGGTTTGTCCACGTCGCCTTTTTCCGGCAGGCGTTCGAACAATTCGCTGAGCATCCACAGCAGGAAGGCCGAGTAGGTGCGCGGGCTGGTGATGAGTTTGTCGGCGGCGAGGATGTTGATCACGCCGCGTCCGTCGGGTGCGGTCTTGATGAAGTCGCCGAGTGAAAGTGCAGGCTCGCCGAAAAACTTTCCGCCCTCGCGAGTGAATGCGAGCAGCGAGCGCTGGATGGTGGCGAGTGTCGCTTGCGAGATGTTTCCGTATTTTCGAGAAAGCTCAGTCGAATTGGTCGCCGAATATTGCAGCATTGCCTGAAGATCCTTGAGGTCGAGTAACAGCAGCTTTTCCTCATCGGCGGCGGCGAAGACGACTTGCAGCACTTCCTCCTGCGTGTTGTTCAAATCAAGCATCCGCGCGAGCAACACCGGGCCGAGTTCCGAGATCGTGGTGCGGACAGGCAGCCCCTTTTCACCGAAGACATCCCAGAATTCCACAGGGAATCCATTCGGTGTGATTTCGAGCCCCATTTGCGCTGCGCGCTCTTTCACCTTCGGGCTGTCCGCGCCGGGTTTTGCGAGGCCCGAGAGGTCGCCTTTCACATCGGCCATGAAAACGGGGACGCCAATCGCGGAGAAGTTTTCCGCGAGCACACGGAGCGTCACAGTTTTTCCGGTGCCCGTCGCGCCTGCGATGAGGCCGTGGCGGTTGGCCATTTGCGGGAGGAAGTTAATTTCAGAAGAACCTTGGGCGATGAAGAATGGATCAGTGGGCATGGGGGCAGTTTGCAGTTTTAAAACAAAATTGCCAAGAGCAACGGTGTCCGGGCACACGGGTTGCTAAATCAAATCCGCATGAGCCAAAACCCTTTCGATAATTTGATGCAAAAATACGGCAACGAAGCCGAGGAACTTAAAGCAGCCGAGGCGCGTGCCGAACGGCGTCACCAGATCATGATGCGTGTGCGCAAGGTGATTTTCCTCCTGCTCTTCCTCGGTGTGTGTGCAGCCGGGTATGTTTACCGTGCGGATGTGGTGCAGACTTACACTGCTGTGCGCGCAAAAATCTCCCCTGCAAAAGAGGCAGGCAAAGACGAGCCCGCTGCTCCGGGCGCGAATGCGAAAAACAAGGCAAAGGAAATTCAGGATCTCGCCAAGAAGCGGAACTCGGTGCTGGACGACATCCTGAAGTAGGGAACGCACTTTTCCTTTAGGGTTCGCACCGCTTGGTGTCTTTTCCAAGGCTCGTTCGATTTATTCAGCGCTTCCTTTAGCCTAGGGGGCGAGTTCAATCGGTATCCACGCGCTTATCCAAACGCATGCAACAAGGGCGGGATTAAAGAAGAATTACACGGCGGGGTGTCTCGTCGCCCGCGACATCTCCAAACAGGCAATCACTACCACTGCGCCGCCTGAGCGCGAATCGCGATATCCGCGGGGCGTTCAGCGCGCGAGCGGATGAAGGCTAAGAAGAGCACACTAAAAACGAGATCGCTGACGAGTTGGTTACGATAGAACATCCAGGTTGGCTGGGAGTAATTTGGAAGGCCGAAAGTGAGCGCCTGCGCCCATCCGCCGATGCTCTTGGTGTAGCCGGGATCGGTCAGCCACGAGACGGAATTGGTGACCAAATAGAAGAAGACGGATGCGCCGAGCACAGCGGGAATGATCACTTTCGCGCGCGGCTGCGCGCGGAACTGCCAGCCGAATGTTGCGACTGCTGCGAAGGCGAGGTTTTTTGCGATGAAGTCAGCGTTGATGAGCGAGGCGCCGTAGTGGAAATTGAGGATGAAATCGGTGACGAGCAGTGATGCGAACGGGACGATGATTGCCATGCGACGCGGCAGGCAGGCGGCTCCGCAGAGGATGAGCGCGGCCATTGGCGAGAAATTGACAAACCAATCCGGCTGCTCGGTGGTATAGCCGAGGAAAACCGGGAGGAGCCGGTAGAGCGCGGAGATGAGGAGTAGGACGACGCCAGCAATCATTTCTACTCCCACATAGAGGAAGTTGCACGCCAGTGGCAACGGCGAAAATGCTTTGGATGTGATAAATACATGAGCACTGCGAGCGTGGGGAGTGTTGTGAGAGGGCGGAATTTCTTAACCGATAAAGGATTTTTCGCTTGCCGGAGCAAGGCATGGCGGGCACACGGAGCACGCAGTTCTTTGCGAGCTTTAAAGCAGTGACCGTGTGAAGGAACTCCGTGTGAATCGGAGGCAGTTGCGCTGCTGTGACTGGATACAAATTCCCATCTCTCACGAGAAGCCAGTCTCCGTTTCGGCGGGGGCGAAGGCGGGAAGGAGGTGTGTGCATTTCCCAAAAGAAGATGCGCCGGATGCCAGAAGTCAGAACATTTCCACGGTCGTTTCTCATACGCCTCCGCATGCAAACGTGGCGGCATCTTCTTCGCAAAAAGAAGCATGAGAGATCCGCTCCACTTGGTTGCAGCTAAGGCTTTGTCGTCGCTGCGTCGTGTGTCTGGTCTCTCGTCCAACAACCAACGAAAACCAAACACACAAATTACATCCATGAAAACTACCTCCATCCTCACCGCAGTATTCGCTGCGGGCATTGCCGTCACTGCCGCGGCGCAGTCTCTCACGCCCACTGCCGGACATTCGACTACGCAGCTTTTTCAGACGGCGGCAGGGCTCACCATCGGCGGGATCGAAGCGGATGCTTCGGGCAATCTCTATTACCTTCTGAGCGATTCATCTTATCCCAGTCCAGCTTCGACAAAACTCATGCGTCGTAGTGCGGGGGATGGCTATGCCACGGAGACCCCGCTTTTTGACTATGGATCGTCTGTCTTTGGCTCCTTTGTGCGTCTGAATGCGGGCAAACTCTATCTGGGAGAAAACACAGTGGGAACCATTCGCACATTCGACCTGTCGAATTCAAACGTGAGCCTGCTCGCGACTGTGGGTGGAAACTACGATCTCGATTTTGGCGGCGGCTACGGCTGGCTCTCGGTCAATCCGGGGTATGCGACTTTTGCCGTGCAAAATGAGGTGCAAAAATTGAACCTCACCAGCGGACTCACCACCACCGTGCTAACTTCATCGGATTACTCAGGCCCGCTCGCCCTCGATGGAGCAGGGGCGCTCTACTACGGGGCGACGATGTATGGCGCGGGTGGTGACATTTTCAAATACTCGGCAGCCGAGCTTGCAGCGGGCGGCCTCGGGCTGGATGCCGGGCACAATTACATCGAAAATCCCGGCAACGCTTATTTTTCCTACGGCAGCGACGGCGCGCTTTATTCCACGAATTTCACCAGTATCATCCGCAATACGCTGGGAGCAGTTCCGAGTTCCGAAGCATGGGCTACCAGTTCGCAATTCATAGGCAATCTTGCCGAGGAATCCGGCACCGTTTTCGCCACAGTCACAGACTACGGGACAAACCGCAGTTCGGTCTTCGCCGTGGTGCCGGAACCAGCCACCGCCGCGTGCCTGCTCTTGGGCACGGGGATGCTTTTTCTGCGTCGCCGTCGCTGAGTCCTTGCGGGACACCATTTTATAGAGTCCACTAGCGCCGTGCGCTTTGTTCTTATCGCCATACTATTTGTCTCGTCTGCCTATGCAGGCCCTTTCGCGCCTGCGGTGGGGAAGACGGGCACTACGGCGATTCACAAGAGCGCGCCGAACATTGTTGGATGGGCGACGAGTGTCACCGGCACTTTGCGGGGGCCGACGAATATTTCCGACCCAAACAGCTTGCCCGCATCGCAGGGAACGGTTGCGGACGTTCTTGGTCTGGCCGATACAGACATTTCGGATTCATTCGATGTTCTCAGTCTCGGCGATGGCGGAAAAATCACGGTTGCCTTCGCAAATCCCATCACCAATGGCCCTGGCGCTGACTTCGCCGTCTTTGAAAACAGCATCAACGACACTTTCCTCGAACTCGCATTCGTCGAAGTGAGCACCGACGGCATCGTGTTCGTCCGTTTTCCCGCCGTATCCTACACGCAAACCAATACACAAGTTGGTGGCTTTGACTCGCTCGACGCGACAAACCTCTACAACTTCGCTGGCAAGTATCGCCGCGGCTACGGCACCCCGTTTGATCTCGCCGAATTGAGCGGAAAGCCCGGCATCAACCTCGAACAAATCAATTTTGTTCGCATTGTTGATGTCGTCGGTTCCATCAATCCTGCCTATGCCAGCCATGACTCGCGATATGATAACTCGCAAGACCCGTTACTTTATATGGTGAATGATCCATGGACGACAGATTTTGATACAGGCGGCTTTGACCTCGATGCGGTTGCTGTTCTTCACCAGATCATTCCCGAGCCCGGCTCCGCGACGCTTTTGTTACTTGGCGGAGCGCTGCTCACACGCCGTCGCCGCACACATTAAGCGATGAAAGAGCGCGGTTTCACCCTCATTGAGCTGGTTGTGGTGATCACCATCATCAGCATATTGGCCGCATTTATTTTGGGCGCGATTCAGGACGTCCGACAGGGTGGATATGCGGTGCAATGCACGAACAACCTCCGCGAACTGGCGGCTGCCAATTTGCGCTATGCCGGGGAGCACGATGGACGGTTTTGTCCCGCGCAGGAGCCTAACAACAATGTCCGCTGGCACGGCGTTCGCACCGGTAACAGCGCGCCCTTTGATCCCACCAAAGGGGCGCTTGCGCCGTATCTCGGAACGGAAGCGCGAGTGAAACTGTGTCCCGTATTTCGCGACATCGTCAAAGGTGCCAACAGCTTTGAAAATGGCAGCGGTGGCTATGGCTACAACGCGGTCTATGTCGGCGGCACCCCCTCAAATAAATGGATCGGAGAAATGATGGTCAATTTCCCCAATCCCTCGCGCACTGTGATGTTCGCGGATTGCGCGCTGAGCAGAGACAACGGAGTGCAGGAATATCCCTTTGCCGAGCCGTGGCAGTGGGTCTCGCCTATCGGAAAACTCGCCGGCTCTCTCTCCCCCAGCGTCCATTTTCGCCATCGCGGAAAAGCAAACGTGGCTTGGTGCGACGGACATGTAACTTCTGAATCTCCGGCCAAACTCGGCAGTGCAAACTATTATGGCGGGGACGACACCAAGGAGAAAATCGGCTGGTTCGGCCCAGAAGAGGAAAACGGATATTGGAACCCGCGCTACGAACCTGCGCCTTGATGTGTCTTAAGCCATTGCCGCGCGCAGGCGGGTCACGAGGGCCGGGCTGCGATCCAGTTCGGCGGTGAGGGCGTCGAATGCGTTCAGCGTTTTGCGGCTGATGTGGTGCTCCATGCCTTCGACGTCTCGGTAGATAGTCGCTTCATCGAGGCCAAAGTGGCGGAGCAGGCGCGTCAGAATTTGATGGCGCTGGATAATCGCGCTCGCGAGCTTTTCGCCCTCGTTGGTGAGCGTAATGCCCCGGTATTTTTCGTAAGTCAGCAGGCCCTCGGCTGCCAGGCGTTGCGTCATCGCCGTGACGCTTGGCTGGGCGATGTCGAGCGTGGTGGCGATGTCCACGGCGCGGGCGAGGCCCTTGCTTTGTATCAATTGCAGGATGCACTCGAGGTAGTCCTCGCGCGCGACGGTGGACTGCGCAGGGCTGGCCTTGGTGCGTTTTGCGGGCTTGGTTGTATTCGGAGTTGGCTTGGTGGTGCGGGGCACGGCGCGGAGCATGGCGGGAGAAAATAAAAGTTCAACCCTGCGATAGATTTTAGTTGCGTCTAACTTTCTTGAAGCTACGAGTCTTAGTCGTGACTAAGAACATTGCGCCAAGCTATCAGTTTCGATTCGGTATCCCGGCATTTGTGTGCGCCGCACTGGCGCTGCTGTTCGTAGCGTGCACGCCGGAACCAAGGAGAAACTCGGGTCGTCCGCTGGTGCTCACCACTTTCACCATCCTCGCGGACATGGCGAAGAACGTGGCCGGCGAACACGCGGAT
This sequence comes from Verrucomicrobiia bacterium, assembly GCA_040376335.1. Taxonomy (GTDB): domain Bacteria; phylum Verrucomicrobiota; class Verrucomicrobiia; order Chthoniobacterales; family Chthoniobacteraceae; genus SXWH01. The sequence continues at coordinate 8,764 of JBEIQV010000056.1, forward strand.
GTGGAATCCCTCATCAAGCCCGGCTCCGAAATCCACGGCTACGAGCCGACGCCCAAGGACATCGTGAAGACACAGCAGGCCAGCCTGGTGCTTTGGAACGGGATGAATCTCGAGCGCTGGTTCGAGAAGTTTTTTGAAAACGTGAAAGGCGTGCCGCAGGCCGTGCTTACCGAGGGTATCGAGCCAATGGGAATTTCCGAGGGGCCATACACGGGCAGGCCGAATCCTCACGCGTGGATGTCGCCGGCGAACGCAGTGCGCTACGTGGAAAACATCCGCGCCGCGCTCGCTAAACTCGACCCCGCACACGCCGAAGCCTACGCAGCCAACGCCGCCGCTTATACTGCGAAAATCCGCGCACTCGAAGCTCCCGTGCGGGAAAAGCTGGCGCGCATCCCGGCGGAGCAGCGGTGGCTCGTATCGAGCGAGGGCGCATTTTCCTACCTCTGCCGCGATTACGGGATGCAGCAGCTCTATCTGTGGCCGATCAACGCCGACGCGCAGGGCACGCCGCAGCAGGTGCAAAACGTGATTGATGTAGTCCGGAAAAACAAAATCCCCGTCGTATTTTCCGAGAGCACCGTGAGCGACAAGCCCGCGCAGCAGGTGGCGAACGAAGCAGGCGCACGCTACGGCGGCGTGCTCTATGTGGATTCGCTGACGGACGCGAGTGGCCCGGCACCGACGTATCTCCGACTGCTGGAGACCAACGCGGACACCATCGTGCGCGCATTTGTTGGGGAGGAAAAGTGACACCACACGAACCGCTCACACTCGAAGCCAAGGGCGTTGCTGTGACCTACCCGAACGGAAACACGGCGCTGAGTGACGCGAGTTTTCACCTGAGCGGCGGCACCATTTGTGCGCTCGTGGGCGTGAACGGTTCGGGTAAGTCCACGCTTTTCAAGGCACTGATGGGATTCATCGCGCCGAGCCACGGGTCTGTGCTCGTGAATGGCCAGCCGGTGCGCGCAGCGCAAAAAAAAAGCTGGGTCGCCTACGTGCCGCAGGCCGAGGAGGTGGACTGGAATTTCCCAGTGAGCGTTCACGACGTAGTGATGATGGGCCGCTACGGCTACATGAATTTCCTGCGCATTCCGCGTGCGGAGGATCGCGCGGCGGTCGAGGAGGGCCTGCGCCGCGTCGGTATGTGGGAGTTTCGCGACCGGCAAATAGGTGAGCTTTCCGGTGGGCAAAAAAAACGCGTTTTCGTGGCACGTGCGCTCGCGCAGAGCGGGCGCGTCATTTTGCTCGATGAGCCTTTCACCGGCGTGGATGTGAAGACTGAGGAGGCCATCGTGACGTTACTGCGGGAATTGCGCGCAGAGGGGCGACTCATCCTTGTCTCCACGCACAATCTCGGATCGGTCCCGGAGTTTTGCGATCAAGTCGTGCTCATCAATCGCACCGTGCTCGCGTGCGGGCCGACGGCGGAGGTTTTCACAGCGGAAAACCTCACGCGCGCGTTCGGCGGCGCGCTGCGGCAGTTCGATCTCTCGGCCTCGACCGTCCACGATCACGACGGGCGGCAGGTCACGGTGTTCACGGATGATGAGCGCCCACTTGTCCTCGGTAAAAAAGGTCACCTCGAATACCGCGAGCGCGCAGGCCACGAGGAACTCATCACCGAGCGGGAGAAAGAGGAGGGCTGAGATGACGTGGCACACTCCATTTGAGTATCACTACATGATCACCGCGATGTGGACGAGCGCGCTCATCGGTGGCGTGTGTGGCCTGCTCTCGGGCTTCATTACGCTGAAGGGCTGGTCGCTCATGGGCGATGCGCTTTCACACGCGGTCGTGCCGGGCGTCGTGCTCGCGTATCTCGCGGGCCTGCCGTTTGCAGTGGGCGCATTCACGAGCGGACTGCTCGCAGCGGGTGCGATGGCTTTTGTAAAAATCAAAACGCCGGTGCGCGAAGATGCCGTGATTGGTATCGTCTTCACCGCGTTCTTTGCACTGGGGCTGCTGCTGATTTCAATTTTTCCGAGCCGCGTGGATTTGAAGAGCATCGTCTTCGGCAACATCCTCGGCATCGCTGCGGGTGATGTTGTGCAGGTCGTCATCGTTTCCGGCATTTGCCTGCTCGTTCTCGGGCTGAAGTGGCGCGACTTGATGTTGTTTTGTTTTGATCCCAACCAAGCCCGCGCCCTCGGGCTGCGTGTGGGCTGGCTGCACGTCACGCTGCTGCTGTTGCTTTCGGCCACCGCTGTTGCTGCGTTGCAGGCGGTCGGTGCGTGCCTCGTCGTGGCCATGCTAGTGACGCCCGGCGCGACGGCCTACCTGCTCACAGATCGCTTTGGCGTGATGTTGCTCATCGGCGCAGGGCTCGGCGTTGTCACATCGTTCGTCGGCGCGTATGCGAGCTACTTTTTCAACGGCGCGACCGGCGGCTGCATCGTCACTCTGCAAGCCATGATCTTTGTCATCGCGCTCGTCCTTGCGCCAAAGCACGGACTGCTCGCCATGCGCCGCGCACGACGGAGGGAGGTCGTATGATCGAGAAGCTAATCGAACCTTTTCAATACGGATTCATGCTGCAAGCACTCGGCATCGGTGCGCTCATCGCTGCTGTTGGAGCGGTGCTCTCGTGTTTCCTCGTGCTGCGCGGGTGGTCGCTGATGGGTGATGCGATCTCGCACGCGGTGCTGCCAGGAATCGTAGTCGCCTATATCGCAGGCATCCCGCTCGCGATTGGTGCGTTTGGAAGCGGGCTCTTCTGCGCAGTGGCGACGGGCTGGGTGAAAGCGAACAGTCGCATCAAGGAGGACGCTATCATGGGTGTCGTATTCACCGGCCTCTTTGCCTTCGGGTTGGTGCTATTTTCCAAAACACCATCAGACCTCCATCTCGATCACATTCTATTTGGGAATATCCTGGGAATCTCCACCGCGCAGATGCAGGAGACGTGCGGGATTTCGCTCGCCGTGCTGGGCTGCATCCTCGCGCTGCGACGCGACCTCGCGCTGGTGTGCTTTGATCCATCGCACGCCCGTGCGCTCGGGCTTTCTGTGAAGGGTTTCACTTACCTTCTACTTATCCTGCTCTCGCTCACCATCGTTGCCGCGATGAAGGCCGTGGGACTTATCCTTGTGATTGCGGTGCTCGTCACGCCTGGTGCGACGGCGCTGCTGCTCACGAGGCGGTTTGATCGGATGCTGATCATTGCTGTGCTCACTGCCGTAGGTTCTGCGCTGCTGGGCGTGTATCTCAGCTACTTCCTCGATGGGGCACCCGGTGCGTGCATCGTGTTGGTGCAAGCGTGCGCCTTTGTCTCCGCGCTGCTGTTCGCCCCCCGCCACGGACTGCTGCGCCGCCGTGCGGTTTAAGAATCAAGGTTTCGCTTTGGTCCAGCAGACCGAGCAGCCATTCTCGGGCGTTTAGCGGGGAAATTTCCCCCGCAGCGCGCGGGCGACACCCTCGGGGACAAACGCGGTGATGTCGCCGCCGAGGCTGGCGACTTCTTTCACGAGACGGGAACTGACGTAGCTGTATTCCTCCTTCGGCATGAGGAAGAAAGTTTCGAGGCCAGGTGCGAGCCTGCGGTTCATCAGCGCCATTTGGAATTCCAACTCGAAGTCGCTCACGGCGCGCAGGCCACGGATGATTGCACAGGCATTTTGCGCTTTGGCGAACTCGACGAGCAGGCCGTTGAAATGAGTGACGCGCACATTGGGCATATCGCGGGTAGCCTCGGCGATCATCACGACGCGCTCCTCGGGCGTAAAGAGGCCGCGCTTTTCGGAGTTGTGCGCGATGGCGACGATGACTTCATCGAAGACAGCAGCGGCGCGTGAGAGGACGTCGAGGTGTCCGTTGGTGACGGGATCAAAGGAGCCGGCGTAGATGGCGCGTTTCACGTCGGTGAGATTGCTGGAGTGGCCAGGGGAGTGCAAGCGCGATGGACGCGATGTGCGCAGTCCACAGCGTTCATCCTGTCCACGAGCCCTCACATTTTTCGCTGTGAGCGACGGGCGATGAGTGCTGTAAGTGCGGCGCAACTTCTCCACTCACACCAACACCCAATGAAACTCCTCGCCGCTCTCGTCCTAGCCACCACCGCACTTCATTCCGCGCCCGCCGGTGCGCCGTTCCGACTTTGGGAGGGCGACGCGCCCGGCGCGATCGGCAAGGAAGACCGCGACATCCCCACGCTCACGCCGTATTTGCCCGCAGCGGAAAAGGCGAGCGGCACGGCAATCGTCATCTGCCCCGGCGGCGGCTACGGCGGACTCGCGGGGCATGAGGGCGATGGCTACGCGACTTTTCTTTCGGACAACGGCATCGCGTGCTTCGTGCTGAAATACCGGCTTGGCAGCCGTGGCTACCGCCATCCCGTGATGATGCAGGACGCCCAGCGTGCCATTCGCACCGTGCGCGCGAATGCCGAGAAATACGGAGTGAAGCGCGTGGGCGTGATGGGTAGCAGCGCGGGCGGCCACCTCGCGACGACGATTGTTACACATTTCGATGCAGGCAAAGCGGACGATGCAGACGCGGTGGGAAAAGTGAGCTGCCGTCCGGATTTCGGCGTCATCTGCTACGGCGTCATCTCCATGGATAACGGAGTGACGCATGGCGGCTCGAAGCAAAATCTGCTCGGCAAAGACCCCGACCCCAAGCTCGTGGAAGACCTCTCCAACGACAAACAAGTGACCAAGGAAACGCCGCCGTGTTTCGTCTGGAGCACTGGCGAAGACACTGCGGTGCTGCCGGAAAACAGCTTCCGATTTGTGCAAGCCCTGCGCGCTGCAAAAGTGCCCTATGACTTTCACATCTACCAAAAAGGCCCGCACGGAATCGGGCTCAGCGTCGGCAAAGGTGGCGTGCCCGCAGGCGAAGTCCATCCATGGGGAAAAGACCTCATCTTCTGGCTCAAGCAGAACGGCTGGGCGAAGTAGCCGCGCCAGTCTGCGAAATTATGTGACTGGTGACTGGTGAATAGTGACTCGTCGGAGCGCTACTACAGCTTCAGCCGCGTATCCGTCGCGAGGAGTTCTTCGAGGCTGGGCCAGCCGTGTTCGTCCGTAGCTTGGAAAGCGTGCAGATAAACCGCAACGACCGATGGGTCGTGCTGCGCAAAAATTGCGTCCACAGCCGTGGTGAGCTTTGCTTTATCCGGCGCGGCGGGGAGTTCCTCGATGGTGCCGTTCTCGTCGTGAGCGATGCCGAGTGCATCGAGGAAATCGCAGAGCAATTTCGTGTGCGCGCCCACTAGCCAGATTTGTAGCAGATGCGCAGCAACGACTGCGTTTTTCGGACGCCCGAGCGCCTCCT
>JBEIQV010000064.1:0-13057 GCA_040376335.1 Verrucomicrobiia bacterium
GCAGGGGAGTCAGGCTCAGCAAAGGCAGAGCAATTTACAGAAAAACTTTTACACTGACTCATAGGCATTGAGAACGGCTTGTCGGAAAAATTGCTGGCCACGGCGAATTTTTACCGTGCTGCTTCTTTCGGTTGGCCCAATCGGCGGCACGAGACGGACGCTATCACGTTCAAGAAAATCCAACTCCTTATCTTCGTCCTTGGTGAACAAGCCGTGCAGTATTTCTTCGCTTTCAGTGCCGAGTGTTCCGATCTGGCTACGAAACTCATTCCACATTTCTTTGTCCTGCTTCGTCGCACCGGACAAGCCTTTGATGCCTCGCGCTTGTTGCACCGGATCAAGCGAAGCGAAGTTGCACAGTTTCATAGCAAGACTGCTTGGCGTTCTTCCCATTTTAGCCGCGACTTGAATGATAAGCGGATTGCCTTTGTGAAACTGGCCAAATTTCAGTTTGCAGTAAACATTCAGCGCGATGAGGAAATGCTCACGTTTCCACTTTACAGGCGTAGATTTTGCCATGCGCGTAGATTGCTAGGTCTTGGTTTTCATGCAACTCAAACCGTTTATGCCTAAACCACTCCAAATCAGAATTTCACCCAATGATGTATATAGAATAATCGAGGCGATCGATTACTATTTGAATTCGTGGAAGGAAACGGAAGGCTATCACCGTTATGGCGTTATTTATGATGGTCCTATCCACGGAGATTGTGATGCCCAGACTGCTCACCTTCATGTCCGGCATTTAACAAGATTATTAAGGCGACTCCATCGCGAGTTGGATTGTTTGGGAAATGCGGCAAAGGACTGACGTTTTCACCAAGGTGAAGCGCAGCGCGGTGATGGCGCTCATCCGTTCGCGCGGGAACAAGGACACGGAACTCCGCCTGATTGCGCTCATGCGCGAACACGGCATCACCGGCTGGAGGCGGAACGCGCCCGTTTTCGGCAAACCCGATTTCGTTTTTCCCCGCGAGCGCGTTGCCGTTTTCGTGGACGGCTGGTTGCCCTGCTTTGCGGCAGGGCTCCGCAGTGAGGCTCCGCTTGAGAGGATACGCTTGCGCGTTACGCGGTCTGGCACGGCTGCCCGCGTCACGCGACGATGCCGAAGACGCGACGGGCATTTTGGAAAGCCAAGCTCGCGCGCAACGCACAACGCGACCGCGAGGTGACGCGGGCGTTGCGCAAGGCCGGCTGGCGCGTGGTGCGTGTGTGGGAATGTGCGCTCACCCGCGCACGGAGCAGCCGCACCCTATTCCGCATCGCCCGCGCCGTGTGTGCGCCAACGGCGCATCCAATCTGCGTTGCTGTAATGGCGCAGGGAAAGCGATGCTTGGCGAAACGCTAAAGTTCTGTTCCGGTCGCGGCTATGAAACTCGCCGCCCTCCTTTTCCTCGCGCTGCCACTCTGCCTCCTCGCCGATGACGACGGCTTCGTCCCGCTCTTCGATGGCAAGACGCTCGATGGCTTGGTGAACGTGAACTGCGGGCCGGAAACATGGAGCGTCGTGGATGGAATGATCCATTGCAATGGCCAGCCCACCGGCGCACTGCGCACACCGCGCCAATACGAAAATTTCATCCTCGAACTCGAATGGCGGCATCTCAAACCGGCAGGCAACGCAGGCATCTTCATCTGGGCCAGCCCGCTCGCCGCGCCCGGCGTCCCTTTTCTCCGCTCCATCGAAGTGCAAGTCCTCGACCACGGCTACGGCAACACTGCCGACTACACCACGCACGGCGACGTCTTCGCCATCCACGGCGCCTCGATGAAGCCGTTCGCGCCGAGCAAGGGAATGCGCAGCTTCCCCACCGAGCAGCGCAGCAAACCTTCGCCCGAATGGAACCACTACCGCATCACGTGTCAGGACGGCACCATCCGCCTCGCCGTGAATGGCAAGGAAGTCAGCGGCGGCAGCGATTGCGGCTGGCGCAAAGGATACATCGGCCTCGAAAGCGAAGGCAGCCCCGTGGACTGGCGCAATCTGCGCATCAAAGAACTCCCCGCCACCGGAGCCACGCCCGAGAAGTCCGCGCCAGTCCATGACAGCCTCTACGACGGACGCACGCTCCGTGGCTGGCACCCCGCCGAAGGCTGGAAACACGGCGACTGGAAACTCAAAGCCACCGCCACCGCCGCCCCGCTCTGGAGCGAAAAGCCACTCGCGGATTTCGAGCTGCACCTCGACTGGTCGTGGGACACCCTGCCAACCACCAACGTCCCCCCGCTCATCCTCCGCGCAGCCGACAACAAAGAAATCCCCCTCCCCGCCATGCCCACGGCAAAAATCAAAGGCTGGAACCACCTCACCGCCACGCGCCGTGGCACCACCATCACCCTCACCCTCAACAACACCCCCGCAGGTTCACTAGAAGTCCCCGCCGAAAAACTCACCCCCGGCCTCCGCCCCGACAGCACCCCGCTCGCGTGCGGGAATATCTTTCTGAAATAGGACAAGTCGCGTCTGCATCGTTTCAGATGCGACTCAGTCTCAAAAAATCGCTTGACCTATAAAACGGCATCTTTTAAGCACATCGCAATGAGACTAGGTCTCATTAGCAACGAATCGCTTCAACCACTAATAATCAACAATCAATGAAAATCAGTCAGTTACTCATCCCCGCTGCACTCGCAGCCACCATCCTCACGCCCTCGCCTGTCTCCGCAGGCGAGCGCCGTTTCACCTACACCTACGAAGCAACCACGGCTCCTAAAGGCACCATTGAGTTGGAAAACTGGGTGACTTGGAAGGCGAGCCGCGGCAGTGGCGGAAATAAAAACCAGTTTGATTTCCGGCACGAACTTGAGTTCGGGCTCACGGACAAGCTCCAGCTCGGGCTTTATCTTTCCGATTGGTCGGCGATTCGCAGTGGCGGAAAAACCGAGACAGTCTGGAAAAATGTCGGCGCGGAATTTATCTACAACCTCACCAACCCGACCACCGACTTCCTCGGCAGCGCGCTTTACGGAGAGGTAAAAATCGGCGACGAACTCTTTGTGCTCGAAGGGAAGCTCCTGCTTCAAAAAAACTTTGGCCCGTGGGTCATCGCCTACAACGCAACGCTTGAGGCGGAATGGGAAGGCGAAGACTATCACGAACAGGTTGGCGAGGTAAAACAGTCACTCGGCGTCAGCTACCAAGTCTCACCAAACTTCACCGTTGGTGCGGAAATGTTCCACGAGGTGGTGTTTGAAAACTGGGGAGACGCCAGCGACCACGCGGTTTACGCCGGACCGAATGCCTCCGTGCGTTTCGGTCGGATGTTTGCAACTGCGACGGTGCTTTTCCAAGCCACGGATCTTGAAGATGAACCCGATGTCCAAAGCCGCCTCATTTTCGGGATCCACTTTTAGTCCTGGTGTTGCAGGGCGGCGCGGGCTTCGGCTCGCGCCGCTTGTGCTGCTGTGTGCGATCACCGGCTGCGCAAATCTGGAAACTCTTGCACCTTCGGTCGCGAAGCTGAAAGGCGACCACAGTTCGCTGGAGGCAGGACGCCGCATTTATCTGGGCCAGTGCGCCACCTGCCACGTCGCGGAGCCGATCCACGATTACCCAGCATCCCGCTGGCCCGGCATCCTCGACGATATGGTGCCCAAGACAAAACTCGACCCCTCGCAAGAGCGCGATGTTCGGGCATACGTCGCCGCAGTTTGCAGACAGAACTGACGCAGTGCACCCAACACGCTGCTGTGCTCAGTGATTGAACATGAATTCCTTCGCATTGAGCAGCGCCCAGAATATGTCGGTGAATATCTTGGGTTTGTCGGCACCGGTGGAGTTCCAGTGTTGTTCGAGGCGGCTGAGTTCGCTGTCGGTGGGCGCGCGGCTGAAGCAGCGGAGGTAGAGTTCGGTGGCGATTTCGCGGGGCGGTTTTTCCTCTTTCACTAGCCGCTGCACCACTCCGCCGCCGTTGATTTTCGTTTCGACGGTGTCGCCGTTTAAAAGGTGCAGCGCCTGACTGAGTGTGGGGCCGACTTGTTCGCGGGAGCAAATTAGCTCGCGGTCGGCGCGACCAAACGTCGTCAGGAAGTAGTTCGACGTTTTGCCATCGGCAATTTCCACCGCGCGTGCGCCGAGCGGCAGGCCGCGATGCTTGTCCTTCGTCTCGGTGGCCTGGGTGATGCAGTCGAGCATCACCTCGGCTCGCATCCGCCGGATGGTGGCATGGGCGAAATTGCGGTCGTCCAGTTCGTTCGACTCGTTCACTCGCGTGGTGCGCTGATAGGTCGCGCTGTTGCAAACGTCGCGCACGATTCGGCGCAAGTCGTAGTTGTATTCGACGAGCTTCGCCGCGAGCGCGTCCATCAGCTCCGGGTTGCTCGGCGGATTGGAAAGACGCGCATCGTCCACCGGCTCGACGATTCCCCTGCCCATGTATTGCGCCCAGACGAGATTCGCGATGTGTCGCGGAAAGAACGGATTCTTCGGCGAAGCCACCCAATCCGCGAGCACCTGGCGTCGGTCTTTTCCCTTCGTATCCGGCGCATCTTCGCCGAGGAATTTCGGCGGCACCACTGCGCCGGACACGGGATGCTTCGAGTCGCCATTGCCCGTGTTGAAAACGATCTTCTCCCTCGGGTCCTCGCCATTTTTCCGCCCGACCTGCGTGAAGAACGCCACGAACCCGCGATAGTCCGCCATCGTCCACCGGTCGAACGGATGATTGTGACATTGCGCGCACTGGATGCGCGTGCCGAAGAACGCCTGCGCCGTGTCCTCCGCGAGTTTCAGCGGATCGGTTTCGAGCTGGTAGTAAGTCGCCGCCGGGTTCTCGAAGTTCGACCCGTCCGCCACCAGCAACTCGCGCGCGATTTCGTTGACGGGCACATTTTTCTCCAGCCGCTCGCGGATCCAATTGTAATAGCCGAGCACCGACTTGTAGCCGCCCTGGTTGTTATTGTCCGTCCGCACCTGCAGCAGCTCGCTCCACTTCAGCGCCCAGATGTCCACGAACTCCTTGCGCTGGAGCAGCTCCTCGATCTTCGCAGCGCGCTTCCCCGCCTCCTTGCTCGCGGTGAAAATTTTCACCTCCTCCGGCGTCGGCAGCGTGCCCACGATGTCTATGCACACACGGCGCAGGAAAGTCGCATCGTCGCAAATCCCGCTCGGCAACATCCGCATCTTGTCCAGCTTCGCATTCACAAAACCATCCACGTAATTCCACTCCTCCACCGTCGGCTTCGAGTATTGCAGCCCCTTCGGCACCACAATCACCTGCGTGCCCACCGTGAAAGTGTGATAGCGTGCCATCACAAACGCCTCCCCCCGCTGCCCCGTCGTAATCTCCCCCTCCTTGTCTATCTTCGCCGCGCCATCATTGCTGCTCAGGAAAAGACACATCGCAGTCACATCGCGATCCGTCCCGTCGGAATACCGAGCACGCACAGTCAGCCGGAATTTCTGCTCCGGCGCCTCCAGCAGCAATTGCTTCGGCAAAATCTCAATGCTGACCGGCTGCACCACATCCGCTTTGTCATTCGGCGCACCCGCCTCCAGCCAGCGCAGAATGCTTCGCGCACTCTCACTCTCCTTCGTGAACAGCTTTCCTCCCGTGTGCGGCGCCTCGCCCACGCATTTCGTGATGATCATCGAGGACTCCGGCAGCGCGAGATTGATGCGACGCCCGATCACCTCCCGCGTCAGCCGGAAATAATCCCCCTCCGGGTCATAGCCAAACAGCGACAGCCGGAAACCATCCTTTCCCCGCGACGCACCGTGGCAACCCCCGCTGTTGCAGCCATTGCGCATAAAGACCGGCATCACATCATTGCGAAAAGAAACCGCCATATCCTCCCCCGCCGCCTCCACCTTCACCGGCACCTGCACCGACTGCCCCGCAAACTCCACCTTCAGCGAAGTCGCCCCGTCACCCAGCGGCAACACCGACCCATCCACCACCTTCGCCACCTTCGCATCCGCGAAAGTGAACCGCGCCTCCCGCGTCACATTGCGATGCACCCCATTCCCCTCCGTGAACCGGCACACCAGCGACTGCCGGTCGCGGAGAAACTTCAAATTCACCTCCGCCGGAAACACCTCAAACCTCTGCGCAGCAAAAGCAGTCAAAGCCGTGCTGAATACGGCTAGAAAAATCAGAGCGGCGTTTTTGCCCATAGGTGGAAGGGGTCTGGATGATCAAACCAACTCAACACCCCTTCCTTTGCCCTCTTTTCCCCCCGCCCGCAAGTGCGGCGGTGTGTGACAAAATTCTGACAATTCCTGCACACCTTGCTGACACATCGGGCGCGGGGGTGTGGCAGCTTTGCGGCATGAAAACGAAAATTCTTTCCGCTCTTGTCGCGTTGCTGGCACTGCTCACGGGGGCGCGCGCCGATGGTCTCATCATCATCCACAATCCACCCGCTCCGATGCCGCAAGCGCAGCCTTGGATGCGACCGCACTACACGTTCGCTCCGCTCGAAGTGGTCTTTCACAAAGTGGATGTGGACATCGCGGGGCAGAAGGCGACGACACACGTGGTGCAGGAGTTTTTTAACCCGAACAATGCGGTGCTCGAAGGGGAATATATTTTCCCGATCCCGAAGGGCGCGCATCTCGACAAGTTCACGATGAAAATCGGCGACAAGGACGTGGAGGCGGAGTTGCTCGACGCGGCGAAGGCGCGTGCGATTTACGAAGACATCGTGCGCCGTCAGCGCGATCCGGCGCTGCTCGAATACACGGGGCGCGCGGCATTTCGTGTGCGCATCTTTCCCATCGAGGCGCGCTCGCGCAAAAAGGTGACGCTCACTTACACCGAGTTGCTGAAGGTGGACGGCGGCATCGCTGGCTATATGTATCCTCTGAACACGGAAAAGTTTTCCGCGCAGCCGCTGAAGACCGTGGCGATTAAGGTCACGGTGAATGCAGATGCGCCCATCAAGGCGCTGTATTCGCCGTCGCACGCGGTGGAAATCAAACGCGATGGCGAGAAGCGCGCGGTCATCGGGTGGGAGGCCACGAACGCACGGCCAGATACGGACTTTCAACTGCTCTATTCCACGGCGAACACGGAGGTGGGCATCAGCCTGCTCACACACAAAAAGGAGAACGAGGACGGCTGGTTTCTGCTGCTCGCCTCGCCCGGCGCAGACGTGATGAAAACGAAGGACGTGAACCCGAAGGATGTGGTCTTCGTGCTCGATACGAGCGGCTCCATGGCGGGGAAAAAACTGGAGCAGGCAAAGAAGGCGATGACTTTCTGTGTCGAGAATCTGAACGACAGCGACCGCTTCGAGATTGTGCGATTCTCCACCGAGAGCGAGCCGCTTTTTGAAAAACTCACCGACGCCACGCGCCCGAATCGCGACAAGGCGCTCGACTTCATCAAGGGCCTCAAACCCATCGGCGGCACGGCCATCGCCGACGCGCTGCAAAGCGCCCTCAAGCTCAAGCCGGCGACGAACGACCGGCCTTTCGTCGTCGTGTTTCTCACCGACGGCAAGCCGACCATCGGCGAGACGGACGAGGATCGCATCGTCGCGAAAGTGGTAAGCGACAATGCGAGCACGACGCGCATTTTTTCCTTCGGCATCGGCACGGACATCAACACGCATCTGCTCGACAAAATCACCGAACGCACGAAGGCCGCATCGCAATACGTGCTGCCCGAGGAGGACCTGGAAGTGAAGGTCTCCAGCTTCTTCACCAAGATCAAAGACCCGCTGCTCACGAACCTCAAACTGGAGTTCCCCGCCGGGATCAAAGTGACCAAGCTTTATCCCAACCCGCTGCCCGACATGTTTCGCGGCGATCAGCTCGTGCTCGCGGGCCGTTACAGCGGCGAGGGCGAGGGCGACGTGATTCTCGAAGGCACTCTCAACGGTGTGCCGAGGCGCATGGCGCAGAAAGTGAAATTTTCCAGCGGCGCACCGACCAATGAGTTCATCGCGCAGCTCTGGGCGCTGCGTCGCGTGGGCTGGTTGCTCGATGAAATCCGCCTGCGCGGAGAGAACAAGGAAACGCGCGACGAAGTCGTGGACCTCGCCCGCCGCTACGCCATCGTCACGCCCTACACAAGCTACCTCATCGTAGAGGATGAAGCGCGGCGCGGAGTGCCCGTCGCCTCGCGCTCGCTGCAACTCCTCGACCGCGATCGCCAGGCGCAGAGTTATTACAGCAAGAGTCTTGGCGACTTGAAGGCAAAGAAAGACGGCTACGACGGCGCGCTCGCAGGACGTTCCAATGATTCGCTGAAAAAGGCGGAAGCTCCAGCCGTCGCGCTGGACAAAGCGTGGTCGGAAAATTTCGGCTCCGCGATTACCAGCAACGCCACGCCCGCAGAAGCCGCAGCGGGCGGATACGCAGCAGCAAAGCCGGCAGCATCCCTGCGCGGCGGCAGCACTGGTGCTGGTTTCTCCGGCTCGGCAAAGGAAGTGGCGCAAAAGCTCCAGTCCGTGGATCAGCAAACGCGCTGGGTGAACGGCAAGGCCTTCGCGCAAAACGGCAGCAACTGGAGCGACACCGCTCTACAAAACAAGGAGCAGCAAAACGCCAAACGCAACCGCGTCCAATTCGCCTCGAAAGATTACTTCGCCCTGCTCACCGAAAAACCCGAGTCCGCCCAATGGCTCGCACTCGGCAACAGCGTCACCTTCGCCCTCGGGACAGAGGTGTATGAAATCTACGAGTAATCCACCGAACAACCTCACCCTCAAAAAACAACCGATATGAAACTACCAATCCTATTCACCATCGCCGCGCTCGCGCCGCTCTACGCCGCTGAAAATCTCGTTCAGCAAATAATCACCCCTGCCCGTCCAATCCCGAACGAGCTGATTGACTACAAAAAACACCTCGAGATCGCCCGCGAAGTGCAGCCGTTGCGCGAGAAGCGTAGGCTCACCGAGGAGCAGTTCGCCGGGATGAGCGCCGAGGCCGGAACCATCGTCCTCGACGCCCGCAGTGCGGACAAATTCAAGCTCCGCCACATTCGCGGCGCTGTCAGTCTGCCCTTCATGGATTTCACCGTGGATTCGCTCGCAAAAGTCATCCCGGAAAAGACGACGCGCGTCCTCATTTACTGCAACAACAACTTCCTCGGCGCACCTGTCTCACTCGTATCGAAAGCCGCGCCTGCCTCGCTGAACATCTCCACCTACATCGCGCTCGCGACCTACGGCTACACAAACATCTACGAACTCGGCCCGCTACTCGATGTGAAAACGACCAAGCTCCCCTTCGAGGGCGACGAAGTAAAGTAGTCCGCGCGTCACTCGCTGCTGCCGTCGTATTGATCGTAGAGGTCGCCGAGCCAGGCGATACCGAGGGCGACTTCGAGAGCGAGGACGATGGCGGCTGTGCCTACTGCGGAGATGGCCTGCCATTGGAAGACCGGTGCCCATTTTCCCACGGCAAACCACGCGCAGCCTGCGAAGAAGAGCGCGGGTAAAAGCGCGGCGGCTATCGCGAGAAACTGGCTGATGCCTACGATGAGACGGAGGCCGGTGTTTTCAATGCCGGGGGCGGCGGCTTCCTGCGGGCGAAACCATCCGGGAAAGTAGAGTGCGGCGGCGCTGGGGAGGATGGACATGGAGACGTTCAGTGCGGGCAGGACGACGCCGAGCGCACATGCGCTGAGTGTGATGATGAGCTGTGCGCCGTGGATTTTTGCGAGGAGCGATGCGGCGAGCACTGCGCCGATGCCGAGCGAGGCCCATTGCAAAAGTGTGCCGAGCACGAGCGGGCCGAGCAATTCGCCGAGGGCGAGCTGCCAGCCGGGGATGGGGTAGGTTTTCAGCAAGTCCATGGCAGCCATTCCCTGCCGGAGTTGCGCGGTGGCGTTTTGCCCGACGATGACGAGGCTGAGCAGCACCGTTATGTAGCAGCCGATGCCGACGATGGCCGCTGTGACGGCAAGCGGGCCGGGCATTTGCTGGCCGATGCATTCGTGAACATACCAAGCGCCCGCGCCGAGGATGGCGAAGAAGGTCGCCCAAAGTCCGAATGTGCGTCGTCCGCCGAATTTAATGAGCGATTTCCACAAGAAGGCGAGCGGTGCAAAACCGGTCGGGCGCAAGCGCCAGAGCGGAGTTTTCGCTTTTTCCGATTTGCCGATGACGCGCATCTCGCCCTTGCGATGCGCGGTGAGAAATGCGGCGCGTTTTTGTGCTGCAGCGATGGAGGCTTCCTCGAAGGAAACATCGGCGCGGATGACCCACAGGAAATGCAGGGCCATGATTCCGAGCGCGGGTGCGAGCGTGGCGAGGAAGGTGTAGGCGCTGTGTGCGAAATAAGGCGCGACGACCCATTTGAACGGCGCAAGCACGTAGGGCATCGGTCCGGTGTGCGTGAGTTGCGCGAAGAAGCCAGCAATGTCCGGTCCGCCGGACGGCAGCGCGGGCAGCGAGCGGCGCGTCATTTCCGCCAGGACGACGAGTGCGGCGAGCGCGAACAACGCAGCGGCGCGGCGGCTCCAGTCCGCCATTCCTCTTTCGCGTAATCGCTGGAGCGCAAACGATGCGCCCATGCGATGCATCGAGAGCGTGTTGAGGATAATCCACCATGCGCCCATGCGAAACCACGCCTCGCTCCCAGCGCGAAACCGCCCTGTGATAAACGTGAACAGCACGGAAATGAGCAGCAGCGCGAATTGGGACTTGAGCAGCTTGTGAATGATGAGTGTGCGCCGCGAAATCGGAGCAGAGAAAAGAAAAGTGATCTCGGCCTCTGTGAACCCAACTGCCGCACGCGAAGCTGGCAGCACCCATGAAAGGATCAGTGTAGTGACGAGCAGAATCGCAGCGCCAACTTCCGGCCAAAACACATCGGGCACCAGAGAAGGTCCGTGCATGACTGTCGGCGCTCCGCCACGGAAAAGAAATCGGTAGAAGTAAAAATAGAAGTAAGCGCAGCCGATCAGTGCGCCCAAAAGATACTTCGGCTGACGCAGCCGACGCAGACGCACTAGCAGACCGTTCAACAGCGAGCGTGTGAGAAGGTAGCGAAGCGCGGAATTCATTTCACTTCCCAGCATCCTCGCCTACGAGCCGGATGAAAATTTCCTCCAGCGACGCGTCTTTTCCATCGGTGCTAAACTGCGAGTGAATTTGCGCCAGCGTGCCGTAGGCGATCTTTTCGCCGCGCTTGAGGATGAGGACGTGCGAGCACACTTCTTCGAGCAGATGCAAAAGGTGGGAGCTGATGAGAATGGCGACGCCCTGCTTTGCCTGCTGCACGATGAGATCTTTTGTTCGGCGGATCGCGAGCGGATCAAGACCGGTGAGCGGCTCGTCGAAAAACATCACCTGCGGGCGGTGGAGAAAGCCACACGCGAGGGCGACTTTTTGTTTCATCCCGCGCGAAAGTTCGGTCGGTAGCTGGTCGGCTTTGTCTTTGAGTTCCAGAAATTCCAGCAGCTCGGCGCTGCGCGAGGCGGCGTCCTTAGTTTTGTAAAGTCGCGCGGTGAATTCGAGGTGCTGGCGGACGGTGAGGTAATCGAAAAGCCGCGGTTCATCGGCGAAAAACGCCAGCTTTCCCTTCGCTTCGAGCGGATTCACCGCCATGTCGTAGCCCGCGACGATTACCGTCCCATGCGTAGGCGGGATGATGCCCGCGAGGCAGCGCAGCGTGGTTGTTTTTCCGGCACCGTTCGGGCCGACGAGTCCCATGACTTCGCCGGGGCGCACGGCGAAGCTGAGTTCGCGCACAGCGGCGAAATCGCCATAGAGCTTGGTGAGTCCGTCGGTGGCAATCATGTGCGCGGAGGATGCGCGGCGGGGTGGAGTGGAAGCAAGCGCGCTCCGCGCTGGCAACCGGCGCGCACTTTGTGCAGCCTGCGGCACAGTGAAACATTTTTTCCTCTGTTTGCTCTTCGCTTTTCTCTCCGCGTGCGGTCGCCAGGCCGAGCGTGCGGAGCTGGTGGTGATCAATGGTGCCGAGCCGGACACGATTGATCCGGCGAAAATCCGAGGGCAGCCCGAGGGGCGCGTGGCGAACTCGCTCTTTGAAGGACTCACGCGCTCGAATCAAGAAGGCGAGGCCGAGCCGGGCGTCGCCGAGAAATGGGAGATTTCGCCCGACGGAAAGCACTACACTTTTCACCTCCGCGCGAATGCCAAGTGGAGCAATGGCGAGCCGGTTACTTCGCGTGATTTTTTGTGGTCGTGGCTTCGCACGCTGCGCGAGCCGGAGGCGGAATATAAATACCAGCTCTATTACGTGCGGGGAGCGGAGGCGTTTGGCGAAGCGAAGGACAATGCCTCGCGTCCTGCGGAAAACACCGTGGCCATCGCCGCGCCGGACGACCGCACTTTCACAGTCGAGCTGAACAACCCGACGCCGTTCTTCATAGACCTGTGCGCGTTTTACACGCTCATGCCGGTGCATCGCTCGACTGTGGAGACTGCGGAGGCCAGCAAAGTGTCGTGGCTGCGGCCCGGAAAAATCGTGAACAACGGCCCGTTCCTGCTCACGGAATGGAAGCTGAATGATCGCATCCGACTCGTCCGCAATCCGCACTACTGGGACGTGGCAAATGTGAAAATGAGCAGCGTGGACATGCTGCCTTCGCCATCGGCAAACACCGCTTTTAATTTCTACAGCAACGGCATCGCCGATCTGATCCTCGATAAATCCATGGTGCCCACGTCGCTGATTGATGAGTTGAAAAAGCGGCCCGACTACCATGCGTCGTCCATCCTCGCGACTTACTTCATGCGCTTCAATGTGACGCGAAAACCGTTCGACGATGCACGGGTGAGGAAGGCTTTTGGACTCGTGGTGGACAAAGGACTCCTCACTGAAAAAGTCACGAAAGCCGGCGAAGTGGTGGCCGATGCGTTCGTCCCGCCGGGCACTGCGGGCTACCAGCCGCCCGCTGGCCTCGGTCGCGATGCAGAGCAAGCGCGCAAGCTGCTCGCCGAGGCGGGCTTTCCCGGCGGCGCAGGTTTTCCCGTGGTGCATTATCTTTACACGAACAAGACTGAGACGGACGAAAAGATCGCCGTGGAGTTGCAGACGATGTTCAAACGCGAGCTGGGCATTTCCATTCAGCTCACGAAGAAAGAATGGGCCGTGAATTTGAATAAACAGAACGAAAGAGCGTCGTGTAGGGAA
>JBEIQV010000020.1:0-21393 GCA_040376335.1 Verrucomicrobiia bacterium
CGGCTGCCAAAAGATTAGCAGAGGTTGGTGACGCGAGTTTTACAAACATGTGACGGATGCGTTTGCATGATTGTGACAAGACACACCTTGCCGTTGTGAACTGTGAACCACAGAGTGCCGCTGGCTTTCATGACTAAACCGCAAAGCAAAAAGATCCTCGTGGCAGACGATGAGGCAGATGTGCTCAACCTCGTCTGTGACAAACTCAAGGCAGCTGGCTTCAGCACACTTCAGGCTGCCGACGGCCCGACTGCGCTGGAAAAAGCGCGGTCCGAAATCCCCGCGCTCATCGTGCTCGATCTCATGCTTCCGGGCATGTCCGGCACCGAGGTATGCAAGGCTCTGAAATCAGATCCTGCGACAAAAGCCATCCCCGTCGTGATGCTCACAGCAAAGGCGGAGGAAGTGGATCGCATTCTCGGTTTTGAACTGGGTGCGGATGACTATCTCACCAAGCCATTCAGCCCGCGCGAACTCGTTCTGCGTGTGCAGAGCGTGCTGCGTCGCGGAGCAGGTCCGGTCACAGCGGCCGAGGTCATGAAGCATGGCGACATCCTCATTGATCGCACTCGCCACGAGGTGAAAGTGCGCGGAAAGGTGCTCGTTCTTACAGCCACCGAATTTAAATTACTGCTCACGCTCATTGAGCGCCGTGGTCGCGTGCAGAGCCGCGACGTGTTGCTTAACGATGTCTGGGGCTACGAGAGTTCGATTGATACGCGCACCGTGGATACACATGTCCGTCGGCTCCGTGAAAAGCTCGGCAAGGCTGCGGACTCCATCGAGACCATTCGCGGTTTCGGATACCGCATGATCGACTTGGGTTGATTTTTTGCGGGAAAAACTCCCGCGTCCAGCTAAGCTCCTGCCCTCATGTCATGGCTCTTCGGCATACTTTTCGTCATCACACTGCTCGCGTGGGTTGGACGGGAGATTTTTTCCAGGCAGTGTGCCGATAAGCTGGAGTCGCTTCTCAATGACATCGCTCGCGGGCGCGAACCGGCGGATTTTCAAATCGAGGGCGCGCTTTCAGAGCACGGACAGCAGGCGGTTTTAATCGCAAAAGAACTCGATCACCTCCGGCGTCAGCGCGAACTCGCCGAAGCCAATTTGCAAATCATCCTGTCCTCGATGCAGGAGGGCGTGCTCGTGGCGGACAGTCGCCGCACGCTTCGTCTGGCAAATCCCGCTGCGCGTAAACTTTTCACTTTGCCCGCAAATGTTTTGGGCCTGCCCGTGCTCGATACGCTCCGTGAGCCGGCAGTGGATACGATGATTGCTACGGCATTGAAAACCGGTGAACCGCAGGAGAGCGAACTGGAGATCGCGGGGCGCAAGCCGCCGCTCATGCTCGTTGTCAACGTCACTCCGATGCGTGACGCGACAGGGGAGGCGGGTGCGCTCGTTATGTTCCGTGACATCACGCGGCTCACGCAACTTGAGCAGGTGCGCCGCGAATTTGTCGCCAACGTCTCGCACGAATTACGGACGCCGCTCGCCATTTTCCAAGGCTATGTGGAAAATCTTCAAGACGCTCCAGACATGTCGGCTGAGGATCGCCAGGAGACTTTCGCAATTCTCGCCAAGCACTCGCATCGGTTGAATGCGCTCGTCGAAGACCTCCTCATTCTCGCGCGTCTGGAGGCCCGGCAGCACGAAATGGAAATCGAAACGCTGGAGGTCGCCAATTTTTGCCGCGAATTGGCGCGCGACTGGGCTGTGCGCATTGGAAAAAAGAAAGTGACGCTGCGTCTCGACATCGCCGAGGGTCTGCCAGTCATCGAGGGCGACAGGATGCGACTCGAACAAGTCTTCAACAACCTCCTCGACAACGCGCTCAAATATACACCGGAGGGCAGCACGATTACGTTCGGTGCCGCACTCGTGAACGACATGGTGGACCTGTGGGTGAAAGATGAAGGGCAGGGGATTCTTTCCGCCGATTTACCTCACATCTTCGAGCGATTCTATCGTGCAGACAAAGCGCGCTCCCGGGAACTCGGCGGCACGGGTCTCGGCCTCAGCATCGTGAAACACATCGCGCAGGCCCATGGCGGTAGCGTGAGTGCGGAGAGCACCTACGGGCAGGGGCTCGCGGTTCACGTGCGTCTGCCGTAGTGTCGCACTGTGATCTGCAAAAACTACGCAGCAGGTTTCTTGGGTTTCACTTTCTTGGAGGTTGCGGAATTACTGACTACAGAGGTCACTTTTCCATCGCGTAATTCTGTAACTAGCAAAGTGCCCTCGGTGATGTCCTTTGCGGAGCGCAGCAATTTTCCATCGGCATTGGTCGTAACGCTGTAGCCGCGCTTCAAGGTATGTTTTGGCGAAAGCAATCGCAGCACGTCAACGGTGCGTGTCAGTCGCTCACGCCGTGTCGAAATCTGTCGTGCGAAACGTTCTTTGATTTGCGTGCTGAACGTAGCGAGGTGCTGGCGTAGCAGTGCGAGCCGTTGATCCGGGCGATGCTGTCGCAATGACGCTGTGAGAGAGTCCGCGCGTTGTTTGAGTGTCGCGAGCTGTGCCTGTGCTGCACGTGCCAGCGCTTGCTCTGCAGAATCTACACGCTGGATAGCCTGCTCCACCCGCTGTGCCGGTTCGCGGAACAATGCGCTTCGGGCGAGCCCAGCGAGTTGTGTTTTTGCGGACTCCAGCGCTGCGAGCACGTGGCGCCGGAGAAAAGTGTCGCGTTGCTCAAGCATCCGCAGCAATTCCGCTGTGTCAGGCACAACGAGTTCCGCCGCCGCGCTGGGGGTGGGTGCGCGCAGGTCGGCTACGAAATCTGCGATGGTAAAATCAATTTCATGGCCAACCGCTGAGACCACCGGTAGCGGCGACGCAGCAATCGCACGTGCAAGCCGCTCGTCGTTAAACTCCCACAAGTCCTCGATGCTCCCGCCGCCGCGCGCGAGGACGATCAAATCCACCGGCGCAATGCCGCGTGCTGCGAGCGTATTCAGATCATCGAGCGCGGCGATGATCTCCGCTGCCGCGCCATCCCCTTGCACGCGGGCCGGGCTGACGATCACCCGCAGCCAAGGTGCGCGCCGTGCGAGCACATTCAGCATGTCGCGCAGCGCTGCTCCTGTGGGCGAAGTCACGATTCCGAGTGTGCGCGGAAACTTTGGCAGCTCCCGTTTTCTCTCTGCGTCGAACAATCCCTCCGCAGCCAGCCTTCGCTTCAGCGCCTCAAATTTTGCAAGCAGCGCACCCGCGCCCGCCGCTTGAACGAGGCTGACTACGAGCTGATATTGTCCGCGTGCTTCATAGACTGTCAGACGTCCCTTCGCCTGCACCAGCATCCCGTCCGAGAGTTGCACGGCCTTGCGCCACGATCCTCGCGCGAACTGCACGCACGCGAGCTGGCTGTCTGCATCTTTCAACGTGAAATACTGATGCCCGCTCGCCTGCTGCCGGAAATTACTCACCTCGCCCTCCACCCACACTTCCTCGAAGGCCGCTTCGAGCACTCCGCGAACGGCGCGCGTCACTTCTGCCACGGAGAAAATACGCGGTTCCGTTTTTGCAGGCGCAATCTCCGTCGGCGGGGTAGGTGCGGGTATTGCAAATAGATCGTCAAATAAATCGGGCACGCTGCAAGTTCGCAGGAACAGGCGGGTCGGGACAAAACATTTTCGTGCCAGTCTAATTTTTACACCCTCCGTATCGTTGCCTTCCGTCTGGAACTGACCAATATCCTCCCGTTCCCGCCAAACCACTATGCTCAAGATAATTGCCGCGTTTTTCGTCTTCGCCTTCCTGACCCCTTCTTTGGAGGCGCAAAATGTTTCCATCTCCGAGCTCATGGCCGCCGGTCAGGAGGTGTTGTCCGATGGTGATGGCGATTTCCCCGATTGGATCGAACTCCACAACTCCGGTTCCACAACCGTCAATCTGACTGGCTGGCACCTAACGGATGATGATGCTCTGCCAAAGAAGTGGACTTTCCCTGCCGTAAATATCCCACCCGGCGGCTACCTCGTCGTTTTTGCTTCGGCGAAAAACCGGCGTGCGGCGGGGCAGGAACTCCACACTAATTTCAGCCTCGCGGCGGATGGCGAATATCTCGCGCTCACGAGGCCGGACGGAACGCCCGTCAGCGCGCTCACGTTTCCCGCGCAGCACCCCGGCATTTCTTTTGGCGCGGGCGCCCGTTATTTCACGACGCCAACTCCGGGCGCTGCGAACTCCACACCATTCACGTCCGTCGCGAGTGCTCCTGTTTTCAGCAAGCGCCACGGTTTTGTGAATACTCCCTTTATGCTCACGCTCACGAGCGCGACTCCGGGTTCTGTCATCCGATATACTCTCGACGGCTCGGCTCCCACGGACACGCATGGTGACGAGTATTTGGCACCAATTTCGATATCAAAAACGAGCGTTGTTCGTGCTGCTACGTTCAAGGCTGGCGCGCTCGCTTCGGTGAGCGTGACTCGCAGCTATGTATTTCTCGCCGATGTGCAGCAGCAATCGCTAGATGGGCAAGCCCCCGATGGATGGCCTGCGTTGTGGGGAAATCACATCGTGGATTACGGCATGGACCCACGCATCGTGAACTCGCCGACCTACGGCCCTACGTTCCGCAGCGACTTGAAAAGCATCCCTACTATTTCGCTAGTGATGGATTTGCCAGATCTGTTCGACCCGACACTAGGCATCTACGCAAATCCTGAACAGCGCGGTGAGGATTGGGAGCGGCCCGTGTCCGTCGAGTTGCTCGACCCGGATGGCAGCGATCCCGGTTTCCAAATCAACGCCGGTATCCGTATTCGCGGCGGCGCTAGCCGGAGTTCCGACAATCCCAAACACTCCTTTCACATTCTCGCGAGAGGGCGCTACGGCGCGGCGGAACTGGACTATCCGCTCTTCGGCTCCGAGGGTGCATCGAGCACCGCGCGCTTCGATCTGCGCTGCGAGCAAATCGCATCATGGCACTACACACACGATGCAAACACCGACTTTGTCCGCGATGAGTTTGCACGGGCCAATCAACTCGCGCTCGGGCAGCCCGGCGCGCGCGGTGACTTTTACCATCTCTACATCAATGGCCAATACTGGGGGCTCTACAACACACAGGAGCGCGTTCGCGCGAGCTTTGGACAGCGATATTTCGGCGGCAAGGAGAGCGACTACGATGTAGTCGGGCTGGAAAATACAAGTGGCACAGCGGTGAAGGACGGGACGTTTGATTCGTGGGTGCGCCTGCACAATGCCGCGAAGGCCGGGCTCACCTCGAACGCTGCGTATATGAAAGTGCAGGGGCTCAATCCCGACGGGACACGCAACCCGGCGTTCGAGCGTTTGCTCGATGTGGACAGCCTCATCGTTTACATGGTTGCTGGCATCTATCAGGGCATCAACGACGCGCCTCCGTCGTATGGAACGCAGAACAATTGGTTCGCTCTGAAAAGCCGGCGTGGCGACTTCGGCTGGCGGTTCTTTCTCCACGATTCCGAGCTTTCGATGTATGACATCAACGACAATCTGATCTCCGCCGAGCCGGCTGAGAAACCCTTCGAGGGACTTGATCCTGAAGGCAGCAATCCTTGGCATGTATGGGAGGTGTTGCGGAGAAATCCCGAGTTCCGCCTGCGCGTGGCCGATCATTTGCAGCGCGCATTTTTTAATGGCGGTGCTCTCACCCCCGCCTCGGCTGGTGAGCGTTTTCGTGCGCTCGCGCAGAAGGTGGATCGCGCCGTAGTCGGCGAGAGTGCACGATGGGGCGATGCTGGTGGCGGATTTTTTCCCGGGCCGTTTTTGGAAGAGAATGGGCAAGTCATTGATATTCCAACGATCGATGATAAGGGCGTAGGTGGCGGTGGCGAAGGTCGAGAGCCATTCACACGCGAAGATTGGGTGAAAGCGACTTACGAGCGCCAACTCCGCGACTACATCCCGGGGCGCAGCGAGATCGTCCTTCAGCAATTCAAGGATGCGCATCTTTACCCGGCGACTACTGCGCCTGAATTCAGCCAGTTTGGCGGAACTTTTCAGCCCGGCTTTGAGCTCACAATTACGAATCCCAGTGGAGCCGGGGTTGTCTATTACACTTTAGATGGAAAAGACCCGCGTCGTCTCGGCGGTGCCATCAACGCAGGCGCACGCCCCTACGCAGCGCCTCTATTGTTAGACCGGCGCACCACGGTGAAAGCGCGTGTGAAAAACGGGAATGATTGGAGCGCGCTTGTGTCTGCTGAGTTCGTGCCTGCGCAGGATCTGACTGGTCTGCGCATCACCGAGATTTTCTACCACCCGACGGGCTTGGACGGCGCGAATGACGATCAGGAATTTCTCGAACTGAAGAATACCGGCACGACGCCGCTGAATCTCGGCGGTTATCATTTCACCTCGGGCATCGTTTACACATTCCCGGACAACACGGTCCTCGCTCCCGGCGCGTTCTGGGTGCTGGCACGCAACGCAGCAGCCTTGGGCGCACCTTCAAATGGTATCTTCGACGGCAAGCTCTCAGATAGCGGCGAAACGCTCACGCTCGCTACACGAGAGGGTGGTAAAGTGCTGAACGTCACCTACGGAGACAGCGCTCCGTGGCCCATCACACCTGATGGTCTCGGCTTTTCTTTGGTCCCCGCCAACGACGGCGACAATGATGATCCGACGAGCTGGCGTGCGAGTGCGCACATCGGCGGCTCGCCCGGAGCTGACGATCCAGATCCACAAATTCCGCACAACATTGTGAATGAAGTTCTCGCAAGTTCGGACACTAATTCAAATGCAGTGGAATTCATCTGCCCCGGCTCGCCTGTAGGGTGGTGGCTGAGTGACGACCCGAAGCAGCCAAAAAAGTTCCGCATCGAGTCGGTAGGTGTTATTGTTATCGAACCAACCGTTGCTATCTCTCCTCCCGTCCAGATCATCCACTATTTCATACCGCAAACGAGCTTCGCTTCTGCATTCACGCTGAAGCGCACGGGAGGATCCATCT
Source organism: Verrucomicrobiia bacterium (assembly GCA_040376335.1). Classification (GTDB taxonomy): domain Bacteria; phylum Verrucomicrobiota; class Verrucomicrobiia; order Chthoniobacterales; family Chthoniobacteraceae; genus SXWH01. The sequence continues at coordinate 6,947 of JBEIQV010000020.1, forward strand.
GGCTATTTTCTGCCGACAACGCGGGAGAACTCACCGGCTATGCGCACGGTTTCAAATATGGTGCGACAGACGCGGGTGTTTCTGTGGGGCGTCATTTCAACAGCGTTGGCGAGGAACAATTTGTCGCGCAGAGTGCCAGCACCATCGGTGCACAGAACGCAGGCCCGAGGCAGGGTGAAGTTGTGATAAACGAGATCAACTATCAGCCGGGCAACGGAGGCGATGAGTTTGTGGAGTTGCGCAATACGACTACTTCAGTCGTCGCGATGGATGGATGGGAACTCGATGGATTGGCGTTCACTTTTCCCGCTGGTGCGAGCATCGCAGCGGATGGAATCGCACTCGTCGTGTCGCTGGAACCCGATGTGTTTCGAGCGAAGTATAAAGTCGCGGCTGAGGTGCCCATCTTCGGCCCCGCGCCCGGCATTTTGCAAAATAGCGGTGAACGACTCACACTCGCGAAACCCGGTCCAGTGGACGGGTCGGGTGGTGTTTCACTCATCACAGTGGACAGCGTGCGCTACAATGACCGTTCGCCGTGGCCGCCCGCTGCTGCTGGCAGCGGTCCTTCGCTTCAGCGTATGCCCAACGCGCTCTATGGCGATGACCCCATCTCGTGGCTCGCCAACGGCCCGACACCGGGATTGCCGACGGTGTTTAATTTTGCGCCGACCGTGAGCGTCACATCGCCCGCAAACGGCGCGTCTTTCACACAGCCAACCAATGTCACGCTCACCGCAGCTGCGGAGGACAGCGATGGCACGGTGCAAAGCGTGGAATTTTTTGCAGACGGGCAATCGCTCGGCACAGCGGCAGCACCGGACTTCGCTCTTACGTGGAACGATGCCGCACTCGGACAGCACGAAATCACCGCTCGCGCGACCGACGATGCAGGCGCGGTGAGTGAATCGAATCCCGTCGTCATCACCGTGCAACTCGCACCGCCATCCACTGGTGCGGGTTTGTTCGCTGAGTATTTCAACAACATCTATCTCGATGGCAGCCCTGTCGTCACGCAGGCGGATGGGCCGATAGATTTTGACTGGACCGATGTCGCTCCCGTGAGCGGATTGCCTGTGAAAAACTACAGCGTGCGCTGGACGGGCCAGCTACAGCCGCGCAGTTCCGGCGACTCAACTTTCTACGTGGAGGCAGCGGGTGGCGTGCGTCTGTGGATTGACGATCAGATCATTATAGACGCATGGGACAGCGAGCCTCAGACGCTCAATCAGCTTTACGGAAACGTAAATTTTGAAGCATGGCGCACCTACACGGTTCGCTTGGAATATCGCGATACCGGCGGCATCGCAGGCGTGCGCCTCTCGCTTTCTGGAAGCTCGGGAAACCCCCTGCTGATTTCGGAGAATCAACTATTTCTCCCAGCCCAGAATCCACTCGCTTTGGGCATCGTGACCGGCGCGCATTTGCCCGCAGCACGGCGGAGTGTTGCATATCGCACGCAGTTTTCCGCCGCGCGCGGGACAGCTCCATACAAGTGGAGTGGTGTAGTGCCCAAGGGTCTCACGCTTACGGAGGATGGTGTGCTAAGCGGAAAACCCACGCTGGTGGACGCAGCTACGAGCTTCCGTGTCCAAGTGACGGACGCGATTGGGGACATTGCTGAAAAGCAATTTTTCATCGAAGTGCAGGAGGCTCCCGGCATCCGTCAGTTGCCAAATCTGACCATCACGAATCCACAACCCGCCGCGCGACTACCGGAAGGCACGGTGGAATTGCGTGGCAATGCGCAATACGCGTCGGGCATTAGCTCGGTGCGCTACTCGCTGAATGATGGCCCGTGGCGCTTCGCAATAGGGCGCGAAAGCTGGCATGTGTTGCTCGATGCGGCGCGCGGCGTAGTGCCCGGGCACAATATTGTGCGAGTCCGCGCATTTGCACGCGGCGGCGTGGCGTCTGCTGAAAGCAGACTGCATTTTTACTCCATCGTGTATCGTCCGCTGACGGTCGAAATCGAAGGCGAAGGCACGGTCACTCCGGGTTTCACCGGCACAACCGCTCGTGAGGTTGGGCGGTCTTACACGATCGTTGCAAAGCCTGCACCGGGGTGGGTGCTCGCAGATTGGGTGGGCCAAGTTTACAGCAACCGCAGACGCGTGGATTTTACCATGACGGATGGCGCTTACCTGCGCGCGCGCTTCATTCCAGATCCACTGCCTCAGCGCGCAGGCACGTTCGCGACGCTCTTGAATGCAGAGCAGATCATCTGGATTGATCGCGAGAAGCCGGGCGGGGACATCATCATCCCTCCCTTTTTCCCAACCACTCACGAAACGCGGGGCATCGTCACGCTCACCGTCACGCCTGCAGGGATGTTCACAGGCGTTCTTCGTGTCGCCAGCGAGCGCTATAGATTGAAAGGGCAATTCAATGTGGATGGTTATTACTCCACACTACTTGGCAGCGGGCCCAAGCCTGATCCCGGACCGGGGCCAAGGCCGATGGATCGGATTAAGCCGGGCGGGGACGGACGCTACTTGAGTCTCTATTACAACTACGGGGACAACGACCACATCGGGTGCTCCATCTCCTCGCCGTTTGATTTCAGGAGCATCACCGGCTTTGCAGAGCGCTCCAGCTTTGGCTCGAAAAATCCGTGCCCATGGCGCGGCGCCTACACGGTGACACTTCCGCATGGCGAATTGCCCGCGCCGCAGGGCGACGGCTTTGCGACGCTGAATGTGGACGCACGAGGGAAGGCGAAGTTTGTCGGCACGCTCGCGGATGGCACGGACTGGAGCAGCAGCGGGCTCTTCACCGACACCGGAATTCTGCCGCTGCACGTGCCGCTCTATAAAAAAACAGGATCACTTTCCGGCGCGCCCGGCTTTACCGCGCAGCGCGGTTTGCTCGGCAGCGGCGAGCTTTTCTGGAGCCGACCACAAACCAAGGACGGCGCACCGTTTTCCGGCGGCTTCACTGCGATGATGAATATTTCCGCGCCGCAATACATCGCTCCACAAGCTGGTGAGCCAGTCCTTCAACTCGGCAATGGCTGGATCTCGCTCGAAGCGGGCGGACTCATCGAGTCCTTGATCAAAAACGCGTCACTCGGAGCGGACAACAGCTTCACATTCACGCCGCCCGGCGCGGATGCCGTCACGCTCTCGATCAATCCCGCGAACGGCGTGGTGCGCGGCAGCTTCGTCCACCCGAACACGCAGGAGTTGATGACGCTGCGCGGTGTCGTGGATCAGCGCTACAACACGGTGAACGGATTTTTCCTGAACGGAGAAAATGCCGGAACGCTACTCATCACGCCGCTGAGGCGCTGAGTTGCGCTACGATTTGCCAGCCCGATAAGCACGCGCGAGCAGCGTGATGGGATGCACAATCTCCGTGTCGTCGCCGCGTGCGCGCACCCCGGCTTCGAGTTGCACGCTGCAACCGGGGTTGCCGTTCGCGACGCACTTCGCGCCGGTCTTTGCGATGTTCGCCATTTTGCGGTCGAGCAGTTTGGCGGACATCTCCGGCTGCGTAATGTTGTAAACGCCCGCGCTGCCGCAGCACCATGAGGACTCTGGCAATTCGACGAGCTTCAGTCCGGGGATGAGCTTCAGCAACTCGCGCGGCTGCTTCGTGATTTTCTGCCCGTGGCAAAGATGGCAGCTCTCGTGGTAGGTCACGGTTTGTTCCGCGCCTGCGCCAGCGGGCTTCACCGGGCCGATGGCGGAAAGGAACTCGTGGATGTCCTTCACCTTCGCCGTCCAAATGCGCGCGCGCTCGGCGTAGCGCGGGTCGTCGTGCAGCAGATGATCGTAGTGCTTGAGATGCGAACCGCAGCCGCCTGCGTTGGTGATGATGGCATCCAGCTCCGCGAGCGGCCCCGCGCTGCGCTCCATGTCGTCAATGTTCCGTCGGGCCATGTCGCGAGCGGTGTCCACCTCGCCGTTGTGACCGTGCAGCGAACCGCAGCAGTGCTGCATTCGCGGTGTGATCACTTCGCAATTATTCGCGAGCAGCACATCCACCGTGTCGCGATTCACATGCGAGTAAGTGAGGTCCTGCACGCAACCGGTGAGCATCCCCACGCGCCGCGTCGCGACCTCGGGCGGCGTTTCGATTTCGCCGATGAGCGCATCGGAAAAATCCTGCTGGATGCGCGGGGTGAGCGGCTCCAGCTCGCGGAGATTCTTCGGTAACAGACGCGTGAGGCCGAGCTTGCGCACGAGCGCCTCCATCCCGCTCGCCTGATAAATGCGCAGTGCACGACCGATGGCGCGCAGCAGCCACGGGCGGGTGAAAATCCCGCGCAGCGTGAGACTGCGAATCCAGTTCCGGCTTTCCGTGTTCAACACGCCAGCGCGCTCGATGTCTGCACGCGCCTCCTCAAACATCTGCGTGTAATCCACGCCCGCCGGGCACGCCGTTTCGCACGCGAGGCAGCCAAGGCAGAAATACATTTCGTCGCCGAAAACCTCCGTCACGTCGAGCCGCCCCTCGGCGACATTCTTCATCAACTGGATGCGCCCGCGCGGGCTGTGGCGTTCGAGCTTCGTCGCGTCGTAAGTCGGGCAGGTGGGCAAGCACAGTCCGCAATGGATGCACTGTGCGAGGATTCCGAAATCGAGGTCTTTCAGGTAAATCGGCTTTGCGCCGGGCGAGGGCGGCAGCGGTGCGTCAAATGTCGGCGGATGCATTGCCACGCAGCGTGCGGAAAGAAACAGCCTCGGGGCAAGCACCATCAATCATTACACGCAAGAACCTAAATGTGAGAAACCACAATGTCCAAATTAGTAGGGTGGGCGACTTTACTCCGAAAATATTGGAGGGAATATTTATTAACAGGCTGCCATCATATCTTTCGGGAATTATCAGGCTTCGTCACTATTTTATAAATTCGCTTCTGTGGTTCGTGTGCTCTTCCACCGAATCACCACGTTTTTGAATATTTGCATACCGGACGGGTATCCATGTCCTAACCAGCACTAAATTGCATGCATTGAGTCGGCGTAGTTGCAATTTCCCTCGTGCCGCATACAAGGCCCGCGCTTTTCCACATGAATATCCTCATCCTCGCCGCTGGCTATGCGACCCGGCTTTATCCACTGACTGAAAACCGTGCCAAGCCGTTGCTTGATGTGGCTGGGAAACCGATGATGGAGTGGGTGATTGATAATCTCGCGCCGATTCCGGGCATCAAGAAGGTGTTCGTGGTGACGAACAATAAGTTCGCCGCGCACTTTCAGGAATGGGCGGACGGTTACAACCGGACGAATGCGAAGCTGACGTTTGAAATCGTGAATGATGGCTCGACGAGCGATGCGGACAAGCTGGGGGCGATTGGGGATTTGAATTTCGTGGTGCAGAAATATGGCATCGAAAACGAGGACTTGATGGTGGTGGCGGGAGACAATTTGTTTTCGCAGAGTCTTGAGGGTTTCGGCGCGCTCGCGCGCGAAAAAAACGCGCCGGTGCTGGGTGTGTATGATGTGGGTTCGCTGACTGAGGCGAAGAAATACGGAGTGGTGGCGGTGGATGCGGGCGGGGTGATCACGCAGTTCGTCGAGAAGCCTGCGGAACCGCCGAGCACGCTCATCGGCATCGCACTGTATTTTTACCCGAAGCATATCGTGCCGCTCATCCGTCAGTATCTCGCAGAGGGGAACAATGCCGACCAGCCGGGCCGTCTTGTGCAGTGGCTCTACCCGCGCACGCCGGTGCATACGTGGAGCGTGCCGGGGACGTGGTTTGACGTGGGGAGCAAGGAGACGCTGGAGGAGGCGAACCGGATTTTTGCGAAGTTCGTGCTGTAGTCATCCGCGACGTCGCGAGTCATGAAGTCGAATGCGAGCGGCGCTTAAATCATCCGGACAAGAGCTAATGCCGATTTTCGCGGTGCGGGTGAACGAAGGAACTGAAATCTGCACGAAAGGGTGGAAAGCATAATACGGCCCCGTCCTCAAAGGCTATGAGCGCCATTGTATCCAACGTCATAAATACCAATTTTAACGTGGCGTAATCAGGTCAAAGTCCACGAGATTTTAAGTTGTCTTAAATTCCGTTTCCGCAAATTGCGCGACTCCCTCAAGGAGTTATTCCTCTCATCTGCCTCAAGGCGGCACGGGGAGATAACAGCTTCTTCCTTTGCGAATGTGCGGCGGAACTGCATTCTTTTCCTCGCTATGAAAACCCTCGGCTACCTCATTGCAGCTACCCTCACATTCATTGCCAAGTCAACCGCGCTTGATGTGAGCGAATTGCTCACCGATGCTCAGCGATCTTACATCCGTGGTGATACGGCGGCCGCGAAGGAGAAGTTCGGTCTTGTTTTGAAAATGGAACCGGAAAACCGGACAGCCATCATTTATACACGGCGCATTGCCGCCGAGGAGGCGAGAGAGACGGCGGTGAAGGGGCCGCCCAATGCGACGAAGGCGATGCTGGAGATTCTCACGCTCCCGAAGGTGCAACTCAACGAGGCATCCCTGGGCGATGCGCTCGAGTTTCTGCGGCAAAAAGGAAATCAACTCGGTGGAGGGAAAGTGGCGATCAATTTCGTCCTCATGCTCGATGAGAGGGAAAAGGAAAGGAAGTTTACGCTATCGTTGCAAAACGTGCCCTTTACGGAGGTGCTCCGCTACATCGGAGATCTGACGAATGTGCAGTTTAGCTACGACCGTTTCGCCATCACCGTGCGCCCAAAGACGAAGGTCGTGGAAACAAAAGAGCCTATATCGGTCTCGACAGGCGTGAAGGTGAACGGGCTGTAGCGCGTGGCGCAGCGGTGCAGGCAAACGAGAGCGGAGACGCAGACGGGCTAACTGCGTGTAACGACTGTGATGGAACGTGCCACTGTTGGTTTCAGCGAACCCGTTTTTACCGAAGCGCTCATACCTTTTTTGAGCTGTCCGATTTTCACTTGCTGGCCATCCAGAAAAATCAGGGTGTCTCCGTCGGTTTGGTAGGTTTTCGAGCCTACGGTTACTGCGTTGCCGGAAACATTGGAGATGGCTGTGCGTGCGCTTCCGTCTATGTTTTTGCCCTTCATGTAAGTCACAGTGGAACCGCCGCCGATGGAGATTCCAGTGGAGCGCGGACAGTTGCCGTTGGGACATCTGGCCGAGGCGGTATGTGCTGCGAGGAGGGAGATGATGGCGATGGGAAGGCGGAACGAGGTGGGTGCTTTGTTCATGGCGGCGTATGTATGCCGTTTTAAAACTCGGTCAATCTCTTACATGTGGGCGTGGAAATGATGCTAGCGACTGAGTTTCCCGATTTATTCCTCGACTCTCGCGCCGGTGTAAATTGCCGCGTCTAGGCGGTTGAGGGGGCGTTTCGCTGTCCAGCAGATGCCGCGGTAGGCGAGGACGCGGAAGAGGGGATCGTCGTGCGTCCATGTGAAATGGCAGGGGATGCAGACGAAGATGCGTCCGCCGCCGCGCTCGACGGTCCAGGCCTGCGGTTGCGCAGCGCCGTCGGCATCCATGGCCGCGATGGTGGCGGTGCCTTCGCCTGCACCGAGAAGGTTCCAATACGGTTCCTCGGGGCGGATGTCGGATTCGGGGAAGCCCTTCGTGATTTCGTGCGGGCTGTATTTTAAATTCACGTCGCCGCGCAGCCATTTGTTGCCGGTCCATGCGCGACCGATGCGGTCGGCGAGTGCCTTGGGTTCGGTGTTTCCATTCATCGAGAAATGCAGAAAGACAAGTCCGCCACCGCGTGCGAGGAAGGCATCCACGTCGAGGGCTTTGGTGGCGTCCCACACGGGGTTGTTGTGAAAGAAGGCGATGACGTCCGCCTTTTTGAACTGCTCCGCCGTCGGCCATTTGTCCGCAGGCTCGGTGGTGACGCCGGGGACTTCGGCGAGGATTTTTGTCCAGCGCGCGCGCCACACGGGGTAGTCGTGAAAGCCGACGCCGTTGTGCCCGGCGTCTTTTTCCGCTGCGCAGAGGACGATGTGGAAAGGGCGTTTCTTTTCCTCGTCGCTCATCGGTTTCACGGTGGCGAGCACGACCTCGACTTCATTTTTCGCACGTGGTGCGGGCATTTTGATTCCCTGCACGTTGGTCGGGCTGGGCCATGGCTTGGTGATGTCCACAATGGGCGCGGAAGGCGGGGCGGGGGACGCTGGCGGCTCTTGTGCCAATGCGATGGTGATAGTGGCGGCGAGCGCGGCGAGGATGGCGTGTTTGTTCATGGTGTGGCTTTGGTGGTTTTCGTCGTGGAGAGACTGACTGATTTACTTTTTGCGATTGGTGAAATTGACCCAGTTCAAATCGAGCACGCCGCTCTTTTGCGGTGTCCTGTCGTGCGCGATGAAGAACAGATCGTTCACGCCGCCGGGATCGGTGACGGGGATGGTGACTTCACGGAAATCGTTCGCCGTTTCGAGCAGGTCGGTTTTCGCGACGAGAGCGCCCTGCGGTGAACCGGCACGCACTTCGAGCGAAAGTGCGGTGTGGGGCGTGAGGTGGAGCGTGAGGCTTTCGATGCCAGCGAGATTGACGGTGGAGAATTTCAGCCAGCCGTTGTTCGCCAGACGCGCGACGAGGCCGTGATTGCCCTCCATGAAGTCCACGATTTCCACGCCCTGCGATGCGTCGTTCATGGCGGCTTTACGTTTGCGTGCGTGCAGGACGTGCTCGGCGATTCCGCGTAGCGGCGGCAATCCAGCCGCGCCGTTGTCGTTGTAAGTAGCGGTGATCACGAACACGCCGCCGTCCTGACGCTCTCCGCCGACTGTCGTCCTGAGCGAACCGCTCAATCCCGTCACCGCCTTCGCTTCGGGCGAGTGTGCGAGGTCGAGAATCCAGTCAACCATGAGCTGCGTTTCGGCGAGCGTGTGTTGTGGATGCGGCGGCATGGGGATTTGCTGACCCCACACGCCAACGCCGCCTGAGATGATTTTTGCGGCGAGCTTCTCGCGAGCAGGCGCATCCTTGAAATATTTGTGCGCGACTTCCAAATACGACGGCCCCGCCGATTTTTCGCGCACGGTATGACACGCGAAGCACGTCGTGCGCTGCATCAGCGCGAGGCCGGGATGGACGGCATCGCCACTGCGCGCCGCGCGGTATGCGCCCTGCACGACAACACGCTGCGAAGCGATTTTGCCTTCATCACTGGTGCCGTCCTCGGCGTCGGTGACGCGCACTTTGAAATCCAGCACGTCCTTCGCATCGAAAAACCCGCCATTCGGCGGAGCGAGAATCTGCACGACGGGCATCGCATTTCCCACGGTGATGACCGTGCGTGCTTCGTTCACCGCGCCAGCGGCATCCGTCACTTTCAGCGAAACGGTATGCAGGCCCGGCTCGGCGAAAGTGAAGCGCGGTGTTGCTTCGGTAGAAGTTTTTCCGCCGCCAAAGTCCCACACATACTTGAGTGCATCTCCGTCGGTATCGCGCGAGGCGGACGCGTTGAAGCGCACTTCGAGCGGCTGTTTTCCTGCAAGCAGTGAGGCGCTTAGCGCAGCCACTGGCGCACGATTTCCACGGCGATACACGATGCGCGACAACTGCCCGTCAGAATTGCCGTGCCATTTGTCTCCATACTCCAGCAGCAACAGCGTGTGGTCCGGCGCGAACTTGATGTCTATCGGCTTTCGCAGCGCAAACTTCGAACCGAAGGGTTCGATGCCCGCAAGTTTTCCCTCCGTAGTGAGCCGCACGACTTTGATCCAGTTGCGCGTCCATTCGTAAATGAACAGTGCGCCGTCGAAATGCTCCGGCAGTTTGAGGTCGGATTTCACCGCTGCATCGAAGTGGAAAAATGGCCCGGCCATCGCCGAGCGAGCACCGCTGCCGAGTTCGGGAAATTCCTTCGACGCTGTCGTGGGATACCACAGCAACGCCGGCTGCGCGGGCGGCAATTCCTTCAGCCCCGTGTTGCGTGGCGAGTTGTTGATCGGGTGCTCGGTATTGAAAGGCTCGCCCATTTTACCGTCTGCGCCGACGCTGCGATACGCCTCGTTCGGTCCGGTGAACATCGGGTGACCGAAGTTGCCCGCTTTCGTCGCGACGTTGAATTCGTCAAATCCCACCGATCCCGCTTTTTGATCCGTGTTCGGCCCAACGTCGCCCCACGCGATCCAGCCTGTCTTGGGATCGACAGATGTGTGAAACCCATTGCGAACGCCCATCGCAAAAATTTCCGGACGCCCTTGCTTCGGATCGGAGAAAAGATTTCCGGCCGGAATATCGTAGCCGCCGTCGTCACGCGGATGAATTCGCAGAATTTTTCCACGCAAATCCTGCGAATTCGCACTCGAACGCAGCGAATCGCGCAGCAGCCCGCGCTCGGAAATATCAATCGGCGGGCCGGGAATCGGCGGTGAGTTGTCGCCCGTGCCGAGGATCAGATTTCCCGACGCCTTGTCGAAAAACAAGCCGCCGCCCATGTGAATCGCGCCGCTGTATTCGATGGGGTATTCCAGCAGCACTTTTTCCGATTCCATATCCAGCATTCCATCCGCGCCGAACGTGAATCTCGCCAGCCGCTGCACATCGTGCTTCACCGCCGGGCAAAAAAACATAAAAACATTTCCGCTCTTCGCAAAATCTCCCGCAGCCGCCACGCCGATGAGACCCAGTTCGGGCCCCGAAGCCACCGGCAGACGCCCCACCCTCACCAAATTCCGTGTCGCCGCGCTCCACCGCTGCAACGTCCCGCGTTGCTCGGCAATGAGCACATCTCCATCCGGCAGCGCCTCAATTTGCACCGCATCATTGAGCCCAGTCGCCAGAACCTCGCGCTCCAGACGCACTGGATCGTAAGTCTCATCAGCGGCGTTGATCTCCGTCGTGATTGCGGTGATGAAAACAAGTAGCGCGTGGAGAATCAGGGGCTTTATTTGCGGCATTACTATTGAGGATTGAGAGAAGGAGTCCGCGTTGTGAAGACATTTGAAAAGATAATTGAGGATGTCGGTGAAAAGCTTCCCATAGCGGCGGGCGTGAGGGTAGGGAGTGCGCTGTTTTTTCCTATGCTCCGCGAATTGTTTGCAACGACGCACGACGGCGAGACTGTCGAGAGATTTACCATGATGAATCAGAATGGGCTGCTGGCTCGTTTCATTTCGTGGGGGGCGGGGCTGGTGGAATTGCATGCGCCGGATCGCGAGGGGACGCTGGCGGATGTGACGCTGGGCTTTGATACGCCGGAGCCTTGGTTGGGGGTGCATCCGTATTTTGGTGTGATCGCGGGTCGCTATGCGAATCGCATCGCGCGCGGTAAGTTTTCGCTGGATGGAAAGGTGTTCACGCTGGCGACGAACAACGGGGCGAATCATCTCCATGGTGGAAATGTTGGCTTTGACAAAAGGAACTGGCACGCCGAGGTGATGGATAAAAATGCGGTGCGCTTCACTTTGACGAGTGCGGACGGAGATGAGGGCTATTCTGGGAAATTGCAGGTCGCGGTGACTTACACGCTGACTGACGACAACGAACTGCGGCTCGATTACGAAGCGACGACCGACCAGCCAACGGTGCTCAATCTCACCAACCACACGTATTGGAACCTCGGCTCTGCGCCTGACATCCTCGCCCACGAACTCACGCTATACGCGAGTCGCTTCACGGCTGTGGATGCGGAGAGCATTCCCACCGGCGAACTCCCCGCCGCGAAGGACGCGATGGATTTCACCACAGTAAAAGCGATCGGGCGTGACATCGCTGCACTGAAGGACGAAGCGGGCGGCGGTTACGACCACAACTGGGTGCTCGACGATTGTGCTGATGGAAAAATGACGTGCGCCGCCGAGTTGCGCGACCCCGCGAGCGGACGTGTGATGACCGTGTTCACGACCGAGCCCGGTATTCAGTTCTACTCCGGCAATTACCTCGATGGTCTCGCTGGTCGCGCAGGCCGCATCTACGGAAAACACGGCGGCCTTTGCCTCGAAACGCAGCACTTCCCCGACTCGCCGAACCACCCGAACTTCCCAACGACCATTCTTCGGCCCGGCGAAAAATTCCGCAGCACGACAGTGTATCGCTTTTCCGTGGCATAGTGGACTGCGATTTGGCTGGGTTGTTGCTCTAAGCTGAAGCCTTCCATGTTTTTTCTACACAAACGGTGCTCTGCGGCTAAAGACGCCACCCCCAATCCCGTATTCCACCTGATGAAAATGAAACTGCCCCGTTACAATCTGACGACATTTGCCGTTTGGGTTGCGTTGCTTATGTTGTGTAATTTCGGGGCGGCGGCGAATTTCAACTGGTTCAACACGAATGGCAGTTGGAGCGCGGGGGAGAACTGGGAAGGCTCGGCTCCTACGGGGACTGACGCGAATGATTCGCTGACTTTTGGCGGGAGTGTGGCAGTGCCTTATCTCAGCACGAATGACATCGCAGCGGTGCCGTTTCAACTCGATCAACTGATCATCAATGCGACGGACGCTGTGGCATCGGGGGGCAGCCATGTGATTGCGGGGAATGGGCTACGCTTTATGAATCCTACGTCGCAGATCGTGGTGAATGGCACAGGCGGTGTGACTTTGAACACAGCGCTGGAGTTTAAGAACAATGCATCACTGACGGTTGCGGGAGCGGGAGTGGGGACGGTCACGCTGAATGCAGGGCTGACGAGTTTTGCGGATATTTTCAAATCCGGGAGTTCGACGTTGCGTTTCGGGACGCTGCCGACGCTGCCCGCCGTAATAGCTTCGTCGAGCAATCGCTGGATTGGGCGTTTGCAGGTTAGCGGAGGAGCGGTGCGTTTTAATAACAATGCACAGTCTGGTTCTACTGCGTTGCGGTCGAATCCCGTGATGCTGGGCGCCGGGTCGCTCCTGACCATCAAACGCGACAACGGTGATCAGGTTGGGAATTATGCGACGTCGCTGCGCCTAGGCAGGCTGAGTGGCTCGGGCACTGTGCTGGCGACGGTGACGGGTTCAGCCGGGCAGAATATTGATAACTATGATATTGTAATCACGGCGCTGTCGGACCCGCTTTCTAGCGGGGTTTTTGATGGAACGCTGACGTTGCCAGGGCCGATTGGGTTGGGGAATGACTCCGGAAAACTCATCGTGCGTGGTGACATGTCGCAGACCCTGAGCGGCACGGTGAACATTTACAAAGATGTGGTCGTTGGGCGTGGAGCCACGCTGAAACTTGCTGGCAATGCGAGCTTTGCCAGCCAGACGACAAACGGAGCGATTATTTTCAACGGCGGAACTTTTGTTTTGGATAACACGGCGAACAATATTGATTTCATCGGGCGTTTGCGCGACGGGTCGGTCAACAGTTCCACGGTGGAAACCATCGGCGGCGGCACCCTAAGTCTCATCGGAAATGTCGCGGGCACGACGGAGATGACGGGGCGCCTGCAACTCGGCGCGCTGAATACGAAGGTGATTCCCTCCGAGAGCAAGCCGAGATCGGGGCAACTGAATATAAGCGTCACGCACAATGCAGGCAGTGCTGCGGTCACGAATTTGCGCTTTCAGTCCTATTCGCGCGACCAAAGCACGCTACAGCAGTTTGCTACGGTGGATTTCAATGCGAAGGATAGCGCGGGCACTACGCTCCCGCTCGGTGCCGATGGCAATAATCCGCACATATTTTTGAGCAACGGCCTCTTTTTCGTGCCGACAAATGCAGGCGGACTACTCAACGCCACATCGGGCACTCCATCCATCGGATGGGCTACTGTGAACGGCACGGATTTCGCCACTTACGACACGACGCTTGGCGTGAAAGCAGTAGCAACGAGCGCGTGGAATGTGGGCCTTGGCGCAAACGACAATGCACTCATCACCAGTAACGCATTCACTCTCTCGACGCCTTTCGCGGTGAATTCGATCCGCATCGTTCCCAGCGCGCAGGGCCAGTCGCTCAACATTCCCGGCGCAGGCGATCTGACATGCACCGCTTTCCTTCTCGCAGGCGCGACGGATTTCACGATCAGTGCAGCCAGCACTGGAGGGATTACCGGTGGCAGTGCCCGCTTTTTCTATGTGGAGAAAGCTACGCTCACCGTGAGTGCGAGCCTTTCCCAAGGAGCATCGGGCCAGCCCGTCGTGAAAAGCGGTGCTGGCACGCTCGTGCTCACCAATTCCGGTAATGCTGCGCTCCCGAGCCCAGTTGTAATCAATGAAGGCATCCTTCGCGCAACGCCGGAAAGCAGCTTGCCAAGGCAGGAGATCCGGCTTCGTGGCGGCACACTCGAACTCGTGGGTGGCGGAACTTTCAGCCGCGACATCAGCGTGGGCTTTGGCAGTTTAAATTGGTCGGGCGTCGTGAAGGACGTGAATACCATGCTGGATACATCGGTGGATGAAGACCGGGGTAGTGGCGGGCTGGCTGCGTTCGGCGCGGATATCACGCTCGATTTTAATGGAGCCGGGCCTGCGAATATTCAATGGGAAGATGTTGGGTTTGTCCGCTCAGGACATGCGCTCATATTCGGAAGCAAGACGGCGACCCACCGAGTTACATGGAGCGACAATCTTTCCCTCACCGATGCCACTGCAGCTGCCA
>JBEIQV010000047.1:0-15050 GCA_040376335.1 Verrucomicrobiia bacterium
AAGAAGACCGGCCCTCAGCCACGCATGCTCGACGAGACACCCGCGCAACTCGTCGCTCACCTCGCGCACGCCAACGGCTGGTGGCGCGACACCGCGCAGATGCTGCTCGTTTCGCGCGCAGATAAATCAGTCGTCCCGGCGCTCGTCACGATGGCCGAGAGTCACGCCGATGCAAATGCACGCATCCACGCCATGTGGACGCTGCAAGGGCTCGAATCACTTTCAAAGGCGACCATCATCGCCGCTACGAAACACGAGAACCCGCGAATCCGCCGTGCGGCCGTGCAACTCGCAGAGCCATTGCTCGCAAAGGAGGATGCTGACACCGCGAAGGCGCTCGCCACCATGCTCGCCGATACCGAACCACACGTGCGCACGCAGCTTTACCTCGCATATCGCGCCGCAGGGCTCAGCCAGCCACAGGAGATCACTGCAAAGCCCGGCCCCATCATTGCAGCGCTGCTTGAAACCGACAAAACCAACAGCTCCGCGATAGCACTCAGCGAATCGGGCAAAAAAGGAAGGCAGATTTACGAAACGCTCTGCACCACCTGCCACGGGTCCGATGGTAAAGGTGTGAAAGCCGGCGACAAATTCCTCGCGCCACCGCTCACGAATTCCGAATGGTTCAAGCATGGCGGCAACGCGCCGATGCTCGCCCGCATTTTGCTCAAGGGCCAGGTCGGCCCTGTGGACGGCCAGACATTCGGTGAAGGACTGATGCTCCCGCTCGAACAAACCTACAACGACGAACAACTCGCCAGCGTACTCAATTTCATCGGCCAGCGCTGGCACGGCTGGAAAAAGCCCGTGGCACCCGGCGAAATCACAACCGTCCGCAAAGAAATCGCCGACCGCAAAAACCCATGGACGCAAGAGGAGTTAAAAGCCCTTGCGAAGCAAAAGAAGTAGCCTCCAAGCTGAGCGTGTTTAACTACTCGCTACAAAGCCTGCACGCGATAGAAGCGTCTGACGGGGGAGGGGACTGTGGGGTCGGTAACTGACGTGGCGGAGCTTGTGGCGGTGATGGTTTGCAGCGTCTGCCATGTGCTGTCGGTGATTTCGTTTTTGTATTCCACGCGGTAGCTGCGACCGCTCACACTGTGGAAACTGATGCCGTAGGTGCCGGAGTTATTGTAGCTGGCTGCGGCGAACTTTGAGGATGCGCTGTTGGGGTTGGTGCCAAACATGAGTTCGTAGCTGTCGGGCTGGCCGTCGCCGTCGCTGTCGGGGGCGGTGCCGCTCCAACCGGGGGAGCCGCCGGGTTCGGCGGATGCCGTCCAGTTGGTGCCGAGGTTGTAGTCGCCGGAGGTGCTGACGACGACGATGCTCGGGCCTTGGCCGTTGGCGGTGGTGGGCCATGGGGAGATGCTGGAATAGGTGAAATTGTGGATTTCATTTCCGTAGGAATCGAGCAGGCGGACTTGCTCGCCGGTGTTACTGAGACCGCTGGTGGTGCCCCACTGTCCGGCGATGAGTGCGGTGGTGCCGTAGCGCGCGGTGAATGCGGCGGTGTTGTTCGTGACGATGACGAATGCGCCGGGATTGAGTGTCATGCTCGGGAAGATGAATTCATCGAACGGATCGCCGTTGGCGAATTTGCAGCCCAGCAGGTTGATGGCGCTGGCTCCGGTATTTTTCAACTCGATGAACTCGACGGTGTCGGGCGAGCGCGGCGAATACATCATTTCCGTGATACGCAGATTGTTCAACTGGCTGCTGACGTTTGTCGGGTTGGAAAGGTTCACGTAGTCGAAGGCGCTGCGCAGATTTTCCGCCGCAGTGGTGGCGATGAAGATGCCGCCGTTCACCGCGCTCGCCGCTGCGCCGCCTGTGAGTGCACGGGTGAGGATGGTGGACCAGACGTTGTTCACGCGGCGCTCGAAGTAGAGGTTCGCGCCGACGCGGCGGATGCGCAGTGTGGCGCCGGTGGAGTTCAGCGGGAATGACGAGGGTGTGTTGAGATTGCTGAACGCAGCGGAGGTCGTGCCGGTTTTTACGGCGATGTTCGCGCCGTCTTCCGAGCCGAATGTGTAGCGCCGCACTGTGCCGCTTTCGTTGATTTCGACTTGCAGGCCGGTGAAGTGACTGCCGGTGCGTTTGGCGTCGTAGGTGAGTTCGGTCTGGAGCGACCAGTTCGCTGTTGCGGGCAATGTGCGCAGAAGCGCGGGGTAGGTGGGTGAGTTGAAAACGAGCGGCTTGGCTGTGTTGTCCAGCGTTTGCATGAGGATGCGCCCGGACACGTCTTCGACGGAATACCATGCGCTCGGCGAGTCGTTGTCGCGATTCTCGATATTCTGTTTCGTCCAGAATGCGGCGATGTCGTTGTTGCCGAAGTTTTCAAAGTCCCCCGTGTTGAACACGGTGATGTCGCGCACGATGGAGGCCTGCACGCTCGCGCCGTCGGTGCCGGTCACGGTGATGGTGTAAATGCCGGGCGTGTTAAAAACGTAGTTACGCTGCGATGCTGAGGGCGAAGTGACGGTGAAGCCCGTGCCCGGCGAGATGCTCCACGCATACGTGAGCGCGGTGCCCTCGGGATCGAAGCTGGTGGTTGCATCGAGTGCGACGGTTTCACCCAGCGCTGCGTTGAGGGATTCGGGATTTACCGAGAGGCGCATCGCGGGCGGTGCGTTGCCGGTTTTGGTGTAGGAATACGCGAGCGTGCTGCCGACGGTGTTGCCGAGATGGTCGAGCAGTCGGACGGTGAAATTATTCGCGCCGAGTTTGATGAGGATGCCGCTGAGCGTCCATGTCGTCTGATTTGTCCACGTGAGGACGGCCTCGGAATGTCCGTCCACAACGACATTGTAAGCAGACGCCGGAGCTGTGCCGGTGATTGTCAGCGTGTTTGCGGACGTGGTTCCGCTCGGTGTGCTGACTGCGAGAGCCACGCTGTTCGCATTGCCAGCGCCGCCCGTGCCGACGTTCTGATTGATCTCGTTGATGATCGTGGCCTGCCGGTTTGTGAACCAGCTTTGATAGAAGGTCTTGTTGATCGTCACCACAGAATTGGACGCGGCCTCGGCATCGAGCCATGCATTCGAGCGTGCGGCATTTGCGCCCGTGGTGAGATCGAGCATCCGGCTGAGGTGGTAGTTAAACGTGCGGCGGTTCCACGGCTTGCCGATGTAGTTTCCCCAGCCCGGAATCCCACCGGTGACGCCACCGCCTGCATTTCCAAACGCGAGATCGCTGTCCCAGTGGAGGAACATGAGGCGGCCATCCGTCGGCTTGCGATACATATAGCCGTTCTTGCCACGATCCAGCGTGAGCGAGTCCCAGTCGTTGATGTAGCCGCGCACCGCCGCCATCATCAACGTGAGGTCGGGGTCGAGTATGCGGTTCAGGCGCTCGCGGTAGTCCGTATCGTTCAGGCCGGAGCTTCCTGACACGTGGCGGAAGAAATCAATCAGTGCGCTGTAGTCATACTCCGCCTCGCGTGAACGTGTCATCCACTCGGTGTGGTAGCGGATCGTTGTGTCGGTGCTCTTGTAGCTCCAGTCTGCATTGCGCTGGCTCTGGCCCCAGTTGTCGTCAAACCACCATTCGTCATCGCTGCGAAAGACCTGTCCCTTTCCACCACTCGGAAAGCACCGTGCGGGCAACTCACCATCACAAGGCTCGGTGTCTTCGCGCACGACCTGCGTGTCGAAATTAACGGTGGTGTAAACAAACTCGTTTTCATTCACCGGATGCCCGAGGACGTAGAGCCAGTAGCGAGCGATGCGGTTGTGGACGTTGTTGCCCTCTGCGTCGTTGTCATACGTGCTCTTTTGGCGTCCGCGGAAAATCCGATCTCCGGGCGTTTTCCATTTCCCGCGACTCAGGCCCTCATCGCCGGCGCGCGTCCACGGGCTGCCGCTTTTGCGGATCTCGCAGTTGTAGTAAACATCCGTTTCGTTGTGGATGAACACCATCGGCGCGTAGTGATTTGAAAGGCGCGGGAAATGATAGGTGTGTTTTGCAGTGAGACCGTTGCCGCTGAAAATATCCCGGTCAAAACGCCCGACGATGAATCGCTGACTGCGGATGTTGGTGCTCAAATTGCGGTCGTCCACCAGCCATAGCGCGGGTTTTGTTGCGCCGAGTTTCGGCATGTCCTGCGTGACGGCACCGGCTGTGGCTCGGACGTAGAATTGCACGATGCGGAAGTTGCCCGCCTGCGGAGGAACTGTTGCCGTGTAGATTTTGTCGCCAGCGACGGCGTCGCCATTCGTGCCGTCGTCATACATCGGCTGGCTGCTCCACGGGTTGATATTGTCGAGGTCATCATCACGCTTGAAAAGTTGCACCGAAGTCAGTGCAGATGCGCTCGACACACGCGCGGTTACTTTTACGGAGTCCGTGGATTTCGGCACAGCAGGGGAGTGGATGAGGTAATCCACTTGCGGCGGCGGCGAAGCGGCGAAACGTGAGTTGACGGTGCCCGCGGTGCCGACGTTGTTTGGGATCGGGAGCGCGAATGTGTTTCCGAAACTGTGATCCCACGTCTGCACGATGAGGCGGTTTTTTCCCGACACCCAGCGCGCGTCGAAAGTCAGCGTATAGTTCGATCCGGCGTTCATACCGGTCACATCTATTTCTGCGCGGTTGGGGCGGTTGTCGCCGTGGCCGTCGCCGACGAGGTGCAGTTCGGAATCATTCATGTAGCTCGCCCAATGCGTGCCCTGACACAGCCAGCCATTTGCACTCGAACCGTCTGTCGCGATGACGGTGCCGCTATTGGGAATCAGATTTGCGCCACCGGCAGCAGGGCGCAGATTGAAATTGCGCAGTGCGACATGACTGTCGCCCACAAGGAAGAGATGCAGTTCCTTGTAGTCCGACGGATTCCCCATCGTATTCAACTGCGACCACACGCCGGTGATGGTGTAAGTCTGCCACGCTGTCTTGCCGCTTTCATCGCTCTCGCGCCATGCGGAGGGAACGTTGTTGTCGGCATTGGGATTTACCAATTCCATCGAACTCCCGGAGCCCGTCGAGAGGTCCGGCCAGTCACCGCCAATCTTGAAGTCCACTTCGTCAGCGAGATTGCCGTATTGATCGATTACTCGAATCAGATCGCCGTTGTTGCTGAGAGACCCACTCCACGGCCCGACGATGGTCGCACTCGGATTGGCGCTTTGGAGGAAAGTAGTGTCCGCGCCGATGACGAGATAGCCGCCGGGCGCGATGCTCGTGCCTGCGGAAAAATCAAAATCTACTCCGCCCCGTAATTTCCATCCCGCGAGCGAAACGGCTGCGGCACCCTTGTTGTGAAGTTCGATAAACTGTCCGTTGCGATGGTCGCTAGGCGGATCCGGCATGATTTCGTTGATCACAATGTCGGTGACAATCGGCGGAGAGTTGGCGGCGTCGCGTGTGTGGCTCGCCGATGAATGCCACCACGGTTTTTCCGGCACATTCTGCCAAGTCGGTTTCGAACTGACGACCGGCGGATAGACCACCTGCAAAGAGTCGCGTCCGACCACACGCTGTAGTTCTGCAACGTCCAGAACAGTGTTGCTCGCATCAATCAAGTAAAGCGTCACATCGCCGCTGCCATCGGAAGGGAAGAGTGTGTTCCAACTCGCATAGCCACTCGCGGGCGCGTTGCCTGTGAGCATCACCTTGTCCGAAAAATCCGACTGCGATGCTAGCCACAGTCCCGTCGTGTTCACTGGTGCTGATGCCGTATTTTGCAACTCTACCCAATCCACGCGCCCCTGTGCCTCGAAGTGTGCCTCGCTCAGTCGTAGCGAGAAACCCGCGTCGCTGATTGAGCCATTTGCCGCGCCCGGTGTTGTGTAGGCGAAAAGGAACCATGTCGTCGCGCCTGCTGGATTTCGCCCGAGCGAACGGCCGTCGAGCGGGATAGCTGCACTGATCGCATTGATGGCCGTCGTGCCGTTCGGCATCGTGAGGTAAATTGTTGTAGTCGCACCCGGAGTAAAGCCCGCCTCGGCGAACCCGATGGTTGCGTAGCTGTTCGCCGCAACTACCAGTGATGACGTGATCGGAAATTTGGTGAGTTGCGCCGGGTTGTCGCTGAGATAGTAGCCATTCAAGTTCACCGGCGAGGCCGTCGTGTTGTAAAATTCAATGAAGCCATTCCCCGTCGTGCCCGGCTTCACTTCATTGATCACGATGCTCGACGGTGTGCTGAGCGTCAGCTTTGCACCAAAAACAAAATCGCTGCTCGAAGTCGCGGCCTGATGTCCCTCGACAGAAAGCACATTCGTGCCATTGACCAGACCCACAGCGGGGCCTGAAGCCACGTTGGTTTCCAAAACTGCATCGCCAACCGTGCGATCCGCAGTTGCATTCCAAATGCCGTTCGGTGTGTAGCCCGCACCGCCGAGTGGCTGACCATTCATGTAGTAGTAGGCACCGTCGTCCACGATTTGATCGATGAAGAATGTCGCGCCTGTCGGATTGCCGTTATACGTGAACGTCTTTCGGAAAAGATAAACCAGCGGTCGCGGCTCCGGCGGCTGTGGCCATTGCGCCGCGATGCCCGGCGCGGGCAACTGTGCGCTTTCAAAACCCAGCAGCCCTGTGCCCGTGCTCCACGAACTGTCATCGAATCCCAGTCCACGCCACGCAGTGCCCGGATCGCTCGTCGGCTGTGTGTATTTCCACTGGGCGTTGAAGTCTAGGATCGTCGCCGATGAGCCAACGCCGATTTCCGGATTCCCGGAAAATGCCACCACTGCCGGATACTCCGCGTATCCCGGCGAACCTCCCCGCGCACGACTCGCGCGCCAGTTATGCCAGTCATCAACCTTGTTGTTTTCATTGCGCAATACAATCGAGTGGCCCGCATCCGCCGCCTTCGGCCAAAGACCGCCGTCCTTGTAGTCTAATGTTGTCACCGTCACAGCGTTTTTGTCGCTTAGCGTGATCTTTTCACCATCGTCGGAAAGCAAGCCCGTCCATGGCCCAAAGACGCGCACTCCCGTCGGGATAGCAGGATACGCCGCCCGGGTGGTCGCTTCATCCGCAGAGCTGACGACGATGCGCTCGAACGCCTTGATGAATGTCGCCTGCGGGCTGCCCAAATTGAAATCGGGGAACGTGTAGTCCACTCCCGCCGTGAAGCGCCACTTCGACGAATCCAGCGGCGTCACCGTGATATTCCAAAGCTCGATAAACTCCGGCTTTCCAGCAGCCGGATTGAACATCACCTCCGAAATGACGACCTGCTCAGCCCGCACATTTGCGATGAGAAGTAGGACGAAAATGATGTTTTTAAGCATGAACTCGCAAAAGACAGGAGCGTTTTGGAAGCGGAACCAGTGCCCCGAATTCTAGTAATTCGCAACTGTTTTGCCTGAGCGCGGATGAAATCCGCTGCAGATGTCAGCGGCTTTCGCCGGCGCGAAGGAAGGCGATGAGGTCGGCCAGTTTTTGCGCGTCGAGTGCGGCTTCGAGGCCATTCGGCATGAGGGAGGCGCGGGTGCTTTGCAGCTTGGCGACTTCTTTGCGCAGCACGGGGCGGGTGGTGCCGTCGGGGAGTTTGAAGGTGATGCTGTTGGCGGTTTCGCTGGCGATGAGGCCGAAGACCTCGGTGCCGTCGGTAAGGCGGCATTGATAGGCGTAGTAGCCGGGTTGCACGTCGGCGCTGGGGTCGAGGATGTTGACGAGCAGTTTCTCCGGCGGATGGGCGGCGACGGAGACGAGGTTGGGGCCGACTTCGTTGCCGGTGTCGCCGAGCTTGTGGCACGTGGTGCAGAGTTGGGTGAAAACGGCGCGCCCATTGGCGGCGTTGCCGGTGAGCTTCAGCGCGGGCTGGAATTTTTTGATGATGTCGGCGCGGCTGGCGGGCGGGGCCGGGGTGTCCGGGCTTTCTGGCGCGGCGGCGATGATGGCGGGTGCGGGCTCGCCGAGGGCTTTGGCGAGCTTCGTCAGCGATGGGCCGAAAATCCGCAGTGGTTCGCCGCCGGCTTTGGTCACGGCATCGGGCAGCAGGCGCGCGTGCGGGACGGCGCTGCTCAGCACGGCTACGACGATGAATGGCTCGGCGTAATCTTTTACGGCGAGACGCGCGAGCGCATCGCCAGCGGCGGGGTCTTTCCACTCGCCGAGCGTGAAGGCGAGTTGGAGGCGCACTTTGGCGTTGGGGTCGTTCACGAGACTCACAGCCGCGACGATGATTTCCGGTGTGGGATATTTCTCCGCGAGGCGCAGCGCATTCTCGCGGACGCCGGGATGCGCGTCCGAGAGAGCGCGGATGATGGCGGCAGGCGTCTCCGCGAGGCACAGCGCGTGGAGGCGCGCGAGCGGGTTCGCACTTTCCGAGGCCATCTTTTCCAAAAGCGGAATCGCTGCCGCATCCGCGCGCCATGTGAGCATCATGTGCGCTTTGTCGCGCTGCCATTCGTTCGGCGAGTCGAGCGCGGCGACGAGTTCGGCGGTGCTGAGCTTGTCGAGGTGGGTGATTTTTCGCGGAGCGACACCGGTCGGAAGCACGCGATAGATGCGCCCGCGGTCGTCGCCGAGCCGGTAGTGCGGGAGCAACTCGGCTTTGCCTTCCTTCGGCAGCCACTCGGGGTGCTCAATCATGTAGCGATACATGTCCACGACCCACAGCGCGCCGTCGGGGCCGGTGCGGGTCATCACCGGGCGGCACCAGCGGTCTTCGCTGGCGAAAAATTCGCGCTGCTCCTCGCCCGGTGCGCGGCGCGCGGTGAAGCTCACGCCGGAGTCGGTGACGATGTTGTGCTGCACGAGATTGTGAAACGGTTCGCACGTGAATGCGTGCTGCTCCGGCCCGCGCGCGAAGAGCAACTCGTCGCGGTAAATCATCCCGCTGCACGCGCTGGTGAAGTGCCCGCTTTCGCCGAACGAATGATAGCGTTTCTCCAGCACGCTGGCGGGCCAGACTTTCGGATTCAGCGGCACGACGACCTGCTGTTGCGGATTGGGCGCGGCGACGTGCGGATTGCGCGCGAGGTAATGGTCGGCCAGCACGTAGTGCCAAAGCGGTCGCGAATTCTGCGTGCCGAACCAGTGGCCCCAGTCGTCGCGGTTGCGGCCGAACTGCGACGGCCCGCTCTCCGCCTCCAGCGCACCGGTGTCGGGGCGAAAGCGGAAGTCGCGCGAGCCGACGAGCACGTCGCCGGCTTTCGTGTGGAGCTTTGTGCCCATGCCGTATTGGCCGTGGTGCCCGCCCGCCGCGCAATACACCCAGCCGTCGAGCCCCCAGCGCAGTCCGTTCGCGCGGAGTTGCTGGTTGCCGGTGGTGAGGCCGCTCACGAGCACCTCGCGCGTGTCGGCTTTCCCATCGCCGTCGGTGTCGCGGAGAAAGAGCACGTCGGGCGCGGCGGTGACGATGACGCCGTCGCGCCACGTGAGCAGGCCCGTGGGAAAAGTGAGGCCTTCGGCGAAGAGCGCGGACTTGTCGTAGCGGCCGTCGCCGTCGGTGTCTTCGAGCACGCGCACGCGACCGCCGGGTTTACCTTTCCCATCCATGCCGAGCGGGTAGTCGGCCATCTCGACGACCCACAGCCGGCCATCGGGCGACCAATCAATCGCCACCGGGTCCATGGTCAGCGGCTCGCTCGCGACCAGCTCGACGGCGAAGCCCTCGCGGACACGGATTTTTTTCAGCGAATCGGCCGGCGAAAGCGGCGGCACGATGGCGGGCGCGACGGCAGCAGCGGCGGGCGGCGTCTGCGCGGAGGCTTGGTAAAGCGCGGTGATTTCCGCGGCGGCGAGCGCGCGTGGGAAGATGGCGACTTCATCCAGCTTGCCCTCGAAGCCGAACATCCCGTCATTGCGACCGCCGAGAAAGATGGTGCCGTCGCCCGCTGGAACGGTGTGCGCGAATTCGCCCGCCATCTCCGGCTCGGCGCGACCGTCGAGATGGACGCGGACCTTTGCGCCCTCGCGCACGAGCGTCACGTGATGCCAGGCGCGCAGTGCGAGCGGGGTGCGACCCACGAGAAGTTCGTCGCGCTCGTTCCCGTTGAAAAGGATGAGTTTGCCCGTGAGGTCGGCGCGCCAGGTGCCGCCGATGCCGAGGTGCTCGCCGCGCGCGGCCTTGTCGCCATCGGGGCCGCGCGAGAAGGCGTAGCCGGTGACGGCGCGGATGTTGGGCGGAAGGCCGTTCCAGAGCCAGAGCGAGACGGTGTAGTTCTCGCCGAGCGGCACATCCGCGCGGACACGCCCGCCTGCGAAATGTGCGGCGCGGCCTTTCGCGAAACCGTCGAGATAGAGCGCCACGCCGTTCTCAAATTTCGCGTCGTGCTTGCCAGTCGTATCGCGCGCGGTCGGGATGTTCATCTCGTCGAGCCGCCAATACGCGAGCGGCTTCGCGTCGAGCACGGCGCGCGAGTAGGGCGTCGGTTCGTCCGCGAGCGGACGGCGCGGTTTGCCCGCGACTTCTTCGAGCAGGCCGAGCAGCGTTTCGACGATTTGCGGCTCGGCGTTCACTTCGAGTCCCGCCGTGCGCGCGGGCCACGTCGTGTAGCCGCCGAGCGCGTGCTGCTCAGGCGGCGGTATGTAACCCTCCGCGCCGTTGGCGAGTTCGACGTTGAGAGTCGCAGCGAGCGGCGACTGGCGTTTGAGCTTCAGGCCGGTGATGGCGAAGACTTCGTTCGGGAGCGCGGTCAGGCCGAGGTCGCCGATGCGCAGCGCCTGGAGTTTCAGTTCGGTCTTCTGCCGCTCGTGCAGTTCGATGGCCTCCAGCGCGTAAATCTGCGCCTGCGATTGCGGGAGTTTTTCGCCGAGCTTCGCGGCGACTTCGCGCGACCAGGCGAGGCGTTTTTCATCCGGCACGCGGTAGGCAAGCGCGACTGTGCGCTCGGCCATTTTCAGCGGCGCATCGTCGCGCCACTGGATGCCGCGCACCATCGCGGCCACGCGTGCAGCGATGGCTTTCCCGTAAGCGTCGTAGCCGATGTCGCGGGCCGGCGAGCCGTAGTCCATCCACATCAGGTCGCCGCTCGTGCCTTGCGACATGATGCCCACGAACGCCTCGCCCCCGCCGAGTTCCGTGGCGATGTGTTTCGCGAAGCGCCCGTAGTAATCCGCCGAAAGCAACGGCGAGCCGTAGTAGTGCTGGGAGTAGTTGGCGAAAAGCGCGAGCGGCTTCCCCTCGCGCGTCTGCACCGCGAGCACGGAGAGCTGCGGGTCCACCGGGCCGCTCGGGCCGATGGCGTCCGGGCTTTGATGGCCGGGGTGCATGTTGGCGCGCACGTTCAACTCGCCGAACGGGTCGCGCAGCATTTTGTCGGGTCGGCGAATCCAGCGGCGGTTGAAAGTGTGCTCCGCGTCATCCTCCTGCGCCCAGCCGATGCGCGCGGGCTGCAAGCGCTCCACCGCGCCAACGATGGCCGCCGTGATGCGCCCCGGCAGGTAGCGCGCATACACCGGGTCGATGCGACTCCCGAGGCACCCCATCGCCGACGGCGCGGAGTGCGTGTGCGTGGCGCTGACGAGCATCCTTTCCACCGGCACGCCCGTCGCCTTGCTCGCGTCGGCCTTCGCGCGGTCAATGAGGTCGCGCGCCATCATGCACGTATCCACCACGCACAGCACGACGCGCGTTTTTCCGTCATCGAGCGCCAGCGCCTTGGCCATGAGCGGGTCCACCACCTTGTCCGCCGAGCGCTCCGTGAACATGGCATTCACCCGCACGGGAAATTCCTGCGGCCCGATATCCACAGAAAAAGCCCCCGCGCGAAACTCGGCGAAGGCGGCGCATTGGAGGGCGAAGAGAAACACAAAAGCGCGGAGGTTATTCATGGGTGAAAGGTGATGGCTATTTATAGTGAGGCAGCGAGATTAATTTAGAACAATACGCACGGGGGGAAGGTGTATGCGGATGTCATCGTATTACTAAACTCTGCTTCGCATCTTATACCGGAAGGCGCACACTCTGCGGATGGCGCACGTGGTTTCCGGGATCGAAACGCTGCTTTAGACTTTGGAGACGTTCGTAGTTTTTCCGTCCGTAATAGGCGGCGGGCCAGTCGTGGAAGGCGATGTCGGGATAGTTCGCGTAGTGGCGATCAATTCCCGCTTGGGCGATGTGGTCGCGAATCCTCCCGATGGCTGCCTGCAAATCCGCCGCGCGGTCGGCGTTTTCCCAATACGCCTGTGCTTCGCCGAGATACGGATAGGCGCGGTGCGGGTAGGCTCCTTCGGGGCCGTTGGCGATTGCACCACCGAGCGTGTTGATTTGAAACACGAGGCCCGGCACAGTGAGCGCTTCCTTGAAAATCCCCCTGAGCGCGCCTTTGAGATCGGCCATGCCTTTGTAGTAGCCGGCGCTCGTATTCTTAAAAGACACCGCAGCGGACATCATTTGGTGCGCCTGCATTCAACGCACGGCATATCGCCCTGCTCTACTTTTTCACCTGCGACTGTTCAAAGAGGGCTCGCCAGTAGTCGAGGCGTTCTTTGACGCGCTTTTCGTGACCGTTTTCGCCGGGCTCGTAGTAGCGGCGGCCTTCGGGGAGGTAGGCTTGCGGGATGTAGGCGCCTTCGCCGTCGTGGCTGTATTGGTAGCCGGTGTGGCCGAGGGCTTTTACACCCGCTTTGTGCCCGGTGCTGCGGAGGTGGCGGGGGACGGCGAGGGTGACGCCTTGTTTCACGTCGGAAAGCGCGGCGTTGATGGCGGCGTAGGCGCGGTTGGATTTCGGCGCGGTGGCCAAATAGACGGTGGCGTGTGCGAGCGGGATGCGGGCTTCGGGCATTCCGATGGATTCGGCGGCTTGCTGCGCGGCGATGGCGAGCGGGAGGCCGTGCGGGTCGGCCATGCCGATGTCTTCGCTGGCGAGGATGACGATGCGGCGCGCGATGAAGCGGATATCTTCGCCGGCGTAGAGCATTTTCGCGAGCCAGTAGAGGGCGGCGTCTGGATCGGAGCCGCGCACGCTTTTGATGAATGCGGAGATGGTGTCGTAGTGCTGGTCGCCCGTGGCGTCATAGACGACGGCTTTTTTCTGGATGCTTTCCTCGGCGGCGCTTTTGGTGAAATGGATCACGCCGTCCGCGCCGGGCGGTGTGGTGAGGATGCCGAGTTCGAGGGAGTTGAGAGCTTTGCGGGCGTCGCCGTCCGCGATGGTGGCGAGGTGCGAAAGTGCGTCATCGTCGGCGAGTGTGCGATGGCTGCCGAGGCCGCGCTCGGTGTCGGCGAGTGCGCGGCGGAGGAGTTTTCCGATGTCCTCGGGTGCGAGGGGTTCGAGTTGAAAAACCTGACTGCGCGAGACGAGCGGGCTGTTGACGTAGAAGAACGGATTTTCCGTCGTCGCGCCGATGAGCCGCACGGTTCCACGCTCGACATCGGGGATCAGGGCGTCCTGCTGGGCTTTGTTCCAGCGATGGATTTCGTCCACGAAGAGGATGGTCTTTTGTCCCGAAGTGCGAAGGCGGCTGGCTGCTGCGGCAACGACTTTGCGGAGGTCGGCGATGTTGCTCTCGACGCCGCTGAGTTGCTCGAAACGGCACTTGGTGGCGTGCGCGATGATTTGCGCGAGCGAGGTCTTGCCGGTGCCGGGCGGGCCGAAGAGGAGGATGCTCGCGATGCGATCCGCCTCGATGGCGCGGCGAAGAAGTTTGCCGGGGCCGAGGATGTGCGCCTGCCCGGTGTATTCGTCGAGCGTGCGAGGGCGCATCCTTTCCGCGAGCGGGGCTGCGGCGCTGACTGCGGACGAGGCTTCTGTGGCGAACAGATCGTCGGACATGGCGCTCAGATTTCAAACGCCAGCGGCGAGTCGCCGGGCGAAAGTTTCAGCAAATCCTCGATGGTGCGCGCGTCGAACAACGCGGTGATGTCGTGGCGCAGCGCGGTCATCATTTTGCGCAGCGGACACGTGCGCGGGTCGGGGCACGAGCAGGGCGCGCTTGGTTTTTCGAGCGAGCAGGGGACGGGCGCGAGCGGGCCGTCGAAAATAGCGATCACTTCGCCGACGCGGATTTCTTCCGCCGGGCGGATGAGTGTGCAGCCGCCGCCGACGCCGCGTTTACTGGCGAGAAATCCGGCGCGACGCAGCGCGAGGAGGATTTGTTCGAGGAACTTGATCGGGATGCGCTCGCGTGTGGCGAGTTCCTGAATGGGCCACGATTTGCGCGGCTGCCGCGCGATGGCGGTGAGTGCGCGCAGGGCGTATTCAGCTTTTCGCGAGAGGCGCATCAGTTGTGCAATTCACTGCCGGGGCCTTCGTCGTAGAGCTTAATGGCGGGACTGGAGTCGCCCTCATACATGTGCACGCTGGATTTCTGTTTGCTCCGAAACAAGGAGCAGCCAGACGCACCAACGACGACGGCGATGAGCAAGAGGACGCGAAGTAATTTCACACGCGCAGGCTACGGGACGCGGGAGTGACTGGCAAGGGCGCGAGATGGGTTCTTTAAATTGCTCAGTTAGTAGGTGCCGAAACACGTATTGCCATCCAGTGTTTCGGTATTACAATGTGGGCATGAAGACCATCACGATCAAGGTTCCTGATTTTCTGAATGCTTCTCTCGACGCAGAGGCTGTCAGTCGAAAGCTGACGAAATCCGAGATTGTGCGGGAGCTTTTGACTAGGACACTGACGGCTGGAACAAAAACCGCTCGTAGCAAGACGGCGCGACCATCGCTGCATGAACGGCTGAGAAAATATCAGGGAGCTGGTGCTGCCGGCGTAAAGGATCTGGCGTCGAATCCAGCACATCTTGCCGACTATGGCCGCAAATAGGGGCCTTATTCTCGATGCCGGGCCGCTCGTGGCTTATCTGGCCGCAGACGAGCAGCACCACGCATGGGCTACGGAGCAGTTCCAGCAGCACGACGGAGCGCTTATTACCTGTGAAGCTGTCATCAGCGAGGCGTGGTTTCTTTTGCGACACCTTCCGCGTCATCTTCGTCGTTTGCGCGCAATGCTCACGGATGGTGTTTTCGATCTCACGTTTCATCTAGAAGATGAAGCGACTGCGATAGCCCGGCTGATGGAGCGCTTTGATGACGTGCCGATGTCGCTGGCGGATGCGTGTCTCGTGCGGCTTTCCGAGATTCACCCCAAGTTGCCTGTGATGACTCTGGATTCCGATTTCAAAATCTATCGTCGTCAAGGGCG
>JBEIQV010000252.1:0-4884 GCA_040376335.1 Verrucomicrobiia bacterium
CACGAAGTTACCCGCGCCGGACTTGGTAAAGGTCACGCTGGCACCGCTGCCGTTGATCATGCCGAGGTTTGGGGTGACGGTCGTGCCGTTGCTGATGCCGACCTGCGTCGCGCCGGGCGTGATGGTCGTGCCGGTGAACGTCATCGTTGGCGCGCCACTCAGGGTCAGTATGCCGTTGTTCAGCGTCAATGCGCCGAAGTTGGCGGAAGCATCCGACACGGCGTTCAGTTCCGAGCTTTGATCCACGCGAACCGTCGTGGTCAGTCGGTTGATGGCTCCGATGACAGTCCCCGGGGTGCCCCACCAGCCAGCCTGAGCAGGATTGCTGGGGTTGACGTTGCCCCAACCAATTCCGGGAACATTGATTTGGTATCCCACGTTATCGCCACCGCCATCTTCACGGAAGCCGAGCGCTACTTTATATTGCTGCCCTTGCGTCAGAGTGAAGCTGCCATTTCCACCGCCGAGACCGCCTTCGTAGCGCATTTCGTTAGAGGTGAAAATATTGTCCTGATTGATGTCCACATACACGCTGTAGGCGTCGTCAGACCAATAGGAGTTGAATTCGTAATTGCCGTTAGCCGGAGCTGTGAGCGTTGACGTCCACAGCACTTCAAAGCTCTCGGGATTCGTCAGTGACGGGAATAGCGTGTTGAAATTGCCGTTGTAGTTGATGCCGGGGCCGTTGGAGTTTCCAAGACCGGTGTCAATCCTTGTTGCAGTTGGCGTCAAAGTCAGAAGGCTCGGATCGTTATGGAAACGCAGTTTGTCGCGACCCTGATTATTGAAGAGACTTGCCGCAAAGCCATTGACCATTCCAGCCGATGCGGTGCCCTGTATCATCAGCTTGCCGCCAGCGAGTTCGAGCGTGGTCGATCCGCCGAGTGGATCATTGGCTCCGGAGTTCGTGGCGTTCACCGTCGCGCCAGTGAGGCGGAGAGTGGTGCTCCCAGCCACAAAGGTGTTGCCGGTGTTGTTGATCGAGATCGTGCCCGTGCCGCCCAAACGGAGCGTCTTGGCCGATGCGCCGTCATTGTAGTTGGCGACGCTGAAGGTGCCGCTGGTGGACAACCCGCCATCCGTGCCCGTGAGCGTGATGCCAGAGGAAGTGATCGGGCCGCTGCCGACGAAGGTGCCGCCATTGTTGATGGTCAGCGAACCGATGTTGACGGGAACCTGCGCGGTCACGCCGCCGGTCGCCGCAGCGGCAACTGACGTGTTGCCGGTGAAGGTAATGCCGCCAGGCGAACCCTTGACGATGGCCACACCGCCGTTGATCGTGAGCGAGCCAAAGGTGGCCGTGCCATCCGTGTTGGCGTTGAGCGTGCTGTCCGCCGTGACCGTCACGGGCGTGGTGGACATATTCAAGTTGCCACTCACATTTGGCCCATAGGCAGCGGCGCCGTAGGTGCTGGTGATGCCGTATTTGGTGGCAAGGTATGCGCCCAATTCCGTTTCTTCACCGGTGGTCAAATTGCGGTCAAAAGAGACGAGTTCCGCCATGTCCATGTTCAAGGAACGCCATCCCTCCGTGCGCCCGAGCGAGTATGCTCTCAGGCTCGTGTTATTGTCGTTGCCGTCAATTTTCACGAGCATGAATGGACCATCATCACCCAGGGAAAATGGATAGCCCCCGACGTCCGTTCCGTTTTTCTTCACGGCGTTCGGCTGGTTTGCATCCCAGAAATTGCCATTCTGGTTCAGCATATAGCCGGAACGCTGATCGCTTCCCATGAAGGCACCCCAGTCGCCGTTCAGGATTTTGACGACTGCATACTGCTCCGCCGAATAGATATTGCCGCCGGTGATGTTGGCGTAGGCCTCGTTGCGGAATTGAACCACCGAATGGCCATTGATTTGATTGGTCGCCAGATTCATGTCGCGATCCGAACGATTCGCGACAAGACCGCCAACCAATGAATTCCATGAATTCACCTGCGCCCCGTTGCTTAAAGCCAATGAATCGGCCTCGAACCGCGCGTTCGCGCTGCTGAGAATCGAGGGAGTGATGAGTGTATTGCTCTCGCCGCCGAGGCTGAGCTTCATCTCGCCGCCGGAAAGCGTGATGCCGGTGGCTCCGCCGAGCGGGCTGGCGCCCCTCGCGTCCACTACACCGCCGGTCATAACAACGTTAGTGCTCCCGGCCACAATGCCGCTCGTCATATTGTTGACGAGCTTGGTGCCTGCGCCGCCCAGCGTCAGCGTCTTGGGGCTGCCGCCGTCGTTGTAGGTTCCAACATCGAATGTCTTGCCACTGGCGACGCTGATCGCGCCGGTGCTGCCCGAGAGCGCGGTGCCGGTCGTGGTGACGGCCCCGGTGCCTGCGACCGAGAATGTTCCGCCGTTGGCAATCGAAAGACCGCCTAGAGTGACGGCGACCTTGGCATTCACGCCACCGGTGGCGCTAGCGTCCACGGAAGTGGCACTGAAATTGATGCCGTTTGGCGACCCCTTGGCCTCCACAACGCCGCCACTGATTACCAAATTGCCAAAGGTAGCGCTGCCGTCGGTGATCGCATTGAGAGTGGTATTGCCCTGCACGATGATGTTCGAGGTGGGCAAACTGAGATTACCGCTGGTGGTGGGGCCGGTTCCAACGCCAGTGTAACCAGTGTAAGTGGAGTAGGTAGAGGCGATGTTGTATTTAGCGGACAAATAACCACCGACCAAATCCGCATCCCCGGCACTCAATACGTGATCAAAGGTGATGTATTCAGCGAGATCGAAGTTGCCGCGCCAGCTGCCTTGCATATTCAGACCATATTGGTGCGGGTTGGTGTTGTTGTTGTTCACATCCAGCCGCATGATCATGTATTGATTAATGTTCGGGCCCACGTTGTAATTGTTCTGGGTTCCATTCTTCCAGACATCTTGGGGGTTCTGGTTGCCGTGGAAGCCACCCTGGCTGCCATTCTCAAAGAGATAGCTAGATGAACGATCATCACCCTGCGCATTGCCATACACGGCGAAGTAGTTCGACCAGTTGGTCGTCTCCGCACGGAAAACCGCCCAGTGCTCCTTGGCGAACAGAGTGCCAGTAGTAGGCATGAAGTCGTCGTTGTTGCGGAATTGCACGACGGGCAGACCATTCGGCCCCGTGGCTGCGCTGTAGGTCGGCTGGTTGCCGCCACTGGCCTGCGTGGCATTATGTCCCGCACCGGAAAGATCATCCCAAGCCGAAACCGCGGCGCCATTGCCCAAACTCAAAGATTGAGCTGAGAAGAAAGAATTCACGCCGGAAATGGTCGGGATTAATGCGTTATTACCACCGCCAATGCTGATGTTCAATTGGCCGCTTACAAGGGTGGCGTTGCCGGCACCAAATCCGTCCAAGTAGCCGGCGCCTGTAATATCCACATTGCCATTGACGGTCGTATCAGCATAGCCCGAGAAGGGCGCGAGCAGCATGGCGATGGAGCCCATGAGGATTCCGGATTTTTTGCGGGAGTGAACGGATGTTTTTTGTGTTTTGGGTGTCTTTTTCATGGCGAGAGAGTGTTGTGGTGAGTGGAGAGTATGGATTGGAGTAGTTGTGTTTCTGAGGTTACGAGTTGGCTGAAAGCCTAGGATTCATGAGGGTTTGAGGGCGATTCGAGGTGGAATTCATGCGTTCTTTTTAGGGCAAGGATTTTCTTTATCTAAAAGATTTTGACATTCTGGCAACTTTTTTTTGGTTTTTTTTTGGGGGGGTGGCGATGCGGGATGAATAGCGTGGTTTTTAGGGTGCAGGGATGCTGATACCCAGAATTGTCCCGGCAGGGAGGGGCGATGTAGGCGGGAAGACGGAGATAATTTTCACTACTGAGGGCACGGAGGGGAGCCGGAGCGGTTAACAGTGACAGGTGGTGTGCGAGCAGAAGAACGCCAAGGGCGCTCCCCGGGTGCTCCTCCTTTGTGGACTCCGTGGCCTTTGTGTGAGGCATGATGCGGCCTCGCACGGAGCTCGCAGAGTTCACGGCGGTGTAGTGTGCAGTTTGTCCCGGGGGCGGACGATATGGACTTTGTGGGCGGGATGGACTTTCTCCGCGTCGTTGAGTGGCTACCACTTCCACTCCGGTGAACGGATCGCTTGTAGCGCTTCTTTCACTGGCACGCCTTTGAGGGCGAGGGTGAGCATGGTTCCCCTGAAATGGTTCCAGATGGCACGCTCTGCCGGGGTGATTTGCGGGCGGGCTTCGTAGGGAGTGCGGTTACCGAGGAGCATCACGAGGGGGCCATCGAGGCCGTAGGGATTGCTCTGCATCGGCGTCAATTCTTTCAATTCCAGGCACGGACCCTTTTTCCGGTAGGCTTCCAAAAGCGGGAGCAGGCCACCCATTTCGGTGTCCTCGCGGCAGTGTTTCCAAAAGGGATTATCCAACCGCGTGTTGAGCTTGTAGTGGAGGGCGAGGAAGTCGCGGATGTTGTCAAAATAATTGCCGGCCATCTGATTGAAACAGTCGCTCGTGGCGGCGACTGGAGCGCAGGCGGTTTCTTCGAGCAGTTGCACCAGCGTCTGGCAGGTATCGGCCACCACCATCAATGCACTGGCCTCCAGCGGTTCGACGAAACCCGCGGAGTTGCCGATGGCGACCACGTTTTCCACCCACGTCCGACGATAGCGCCCGGAGCGGAATTTCACCACGCGCGGCGTCTTTGGCGCCTTCGGGTTTTTGCGGAGAAACTCCTCGGTGGCCGCTTCGTCGGAAATTGCCTGCGATGAATACACGTAGCCGCGATTGATGTGGTGCTCGTGCTCAATCTGCCACGCCCAGCCTGCGTCCATCGTCTCCGCGATGGTGTAGGGCAGGATTGGCTCCGTCGTGCGGTCCCAGCCACCGACCACCGCGCGGTCGCAAAACAACGCACGGTCGTAGCTGATGAAAGGCTCCTCCAGCGTGCGCC
>JBEIQV010000169.1:0-7205 GCA_040376335.1 Verrucomicrobiia bacterium
ATGAAATGCGCTTCGACGAAGTGACGCACCGCTTCGGCGAATTCGGCGAATTCTACGTCGGCCTCCAGTTGCCGATGGATGAAATTTTCCGCCGCCTCATGCTGTGAACGAAAAACGCTCCAAGCTCCGCGAAATCCTCGCCGCCAACGCGCCGCTCGTCGTCGCCTACAGCGGCGGCGTGGACAGCACGTTTCTCCTCGCGGAGGCCCACTCCGTCCTCGGTGACCGCGTGCTCGGAGTCATCGCCGACAGCCCCAGCCTCCCGCGCGCTGCGCTCGAAGAAGCACTCGCCGCCGCACGCACCTTTGGCGCGCAGGTGGAAGTCGTAAAAACCCTCGAACTCGACAATCCCGACTACGCCGCGAACCCGCCCAACCGCTGCTATTTTTGTAAAGCCGAACTCTTCCAGCGCCTCGACGCACTTGCAAAGGCGCGCGGCTTCCACGCCATCGCCTACGGCGAAAATGCCGACGACCTCGCGCACGAGCGCCCCGGTCGCAACGCAGCCGACCGCTTTCACATCCTCGCCCCGCTGCGCGACGCCGCGCTCACGAAAGCGGAAATCCGCGCCCTCTCCCGCGAACTCAATCTTCCCACCGCCGACGCCCCCGCGCAGCCGTGCCTCAGTTCGCGCATCCCGTGGGGCACACCCGTCACGCCCGACGCCCTCGCCATGATCGAACTCGGTGAAAGCGCCCTGCGCGCCCTCGGCTTCCGCGTCTTCCGCGTCCGCCACATCGTCGAAAACGGTCGTCCTCCCCGCGCCCGCGTCTTGATCGCCCCCGCCGAAATGCCCCGTCTCGTCGAGACGCAAGACCACATCGAACGCGAAATCCTCGCCGCCGGCTACAGCGCCATGGAAATTGACCCCGAAGGCTATCGCGGCCCGTCGGCCTAGCTTTTCACCTCCAGCACCTGCCGGAGAAAGCCTTTGCCAGATACTACGCTCACGTAGTATTCCGTCCGCATGAGTAATGTTCCGCATCTTCCCGTGCTTCGGCTTGGGCGCAGCTATGAGAGCCTCGACAAGCTGGAGATCAAAGACCACCGCACCGGCGAGGTGAAGGCGGTCGTCTCGACGATTAACGCGGGGATTTTGCGCAAAGATTTCAAGCGGCTCGGCGAGACACGCGCGGCGTTGCGGAAATTTTCCGTCGCCGATCTCATCGCGCTCTCGGCGAAAGCGGGTGAGTTTTTTCTCAATGGCACGCTGCCGCTCGGCGACCGTGGTCACACGCAGTCGGCGGACGAATATGTGGCGACGCTGAGCGCCACGAGCGGGCTGCCCCACGTGATGGTGCGGCGCAACATGACGAAGATTCACCACGCGCTCACGCATCTCGGCGAAGTGCTGAATGGTCTTTCGCGCGGACTAGATATGCGCATCCTCGACACGGGATTGGGCGAGCAATTCGGGACGAAGCTCGCGTTTTTCCCCACGTGCCAGGCGCTCGGGCTGGTGATGCCGAGCAATTCGCCGGCGGTGAATTCGCTGTGGCTCCCGGCCATCGCGCTGAAGACGCCGGTGATCATCAAGCCGGGGCGCGAGGAGCCGTGGACGCCGTTTCGTTTGATTCAGGCGTTCATCGCGGCGGGCGTGCCGGCGGAGGCGTTCGGTTTTTACCCGACGGATCACGAGGGTGCGGGCGAGATTTTGAAGTCGTGCGGACGCGCGCTCATCTTCGGCGACAAGGCGACGACGGAGCAGTATGCGAACAACCCCGCGATCCAAGTCCACGGGCCAGGCTGGAGCAAAATCCTCATCGGCGACGACTGCATCGAAAACTGGCGCGACTACCTCGACGTGATGGCCGCAAGCATCGCCGACAACGGCGGACGCTCGTGCATCAACGCCAGCGCCATCGTGGTGCCGAAATACGCCGCCGAAATAGCGGACGCGCTCGCGCAGCGGCTCGGCCCGATTTTACCGACGCGAAATGACGACCCGAATGCGCGACTGAGCGGCTTTGCGAATCCGAAGATGGCGGACTTCATTAATGCGAGCATCGAGGAAGGTCTGAAGACGTCCGGCGCGACTGATGCGACGGCGAAGTATCGCGGCGGCCCGCGCAAAGCCGAACACGAAGGCGGCATTTTCCTGCGCCCGACGATTGTGCATTGCGAGTCGTTCGCGCACCCGCTGGCGAACAAGGAATTTCTCTGCCCTTACGCAAGCGTGGTGCAATGCCCGCAGTCGGAGATGCTGCACCAAATCGGCTACTCGCTCGCTGTGTCGGCGATCACGAAGGATGCGACATTCATCGAAGCGCTCATGGCTTTCCCGGAAATCGAACGACTGAACATCGGCCCCGTCTCCACGATGGCGATCTCGTGGGATCAGCCGCACGAGGGAAACATGTTCGAGTTCCTGTGGAAGCGCCGCTCCATCGAGCGCGCGTGGTGACGCGGCTTACGCCTTCGCCTTGATATTCACCCACACGTGGACGTGCGGTGAGCCTCGGAAATACCAGACCATGTTTGGCCCTTCGAGCTGCCACACGTCCCACACGCCGTCCTTGCCGATGTCGCCCGCTTTGAAAAACGCCATGTGCAGATTCTCGAAGCCATCGGCCTCGATGTATTTCATCGCCTCGTCGGCGTCCTGCTTGCGGAAAGGCGCGAGCAAGTCGCGCAGCACGGCGCGCACTCCGGCCTGCTGATCTTTCGTCATGTCGGCGACTGCGAGACCTTCGATTCCTTCCTTCTTTCCGCTGAGCGTCACGGTTTCGTTGGATGCCTCCTCGCGTCCTCTGTCGACGAGCGCTTTCTCGCGCTGCTTGCCGTCGAGCATTTGGAAAACTTCATTGGCGCGCTTCGCTTGATACCAATAGACGTTGCCCTCGTGGTCGGCACCTTCGTTGAAACCTTTCGCCGCGTGTCCGTAAAAAATCGGCCCGCCAAAAGCCGCACCTTCCACGCTATCGCCATCGCAACGCCGCGTGCAGTGCCGCCCCGTGAGGACGAACTGAAATTTCCCGCTGCCCGGCTGCCCGAAGAGCGCAACACTCGATGAGCCGAAACCCGCCCTGCCGCTGTCATGCGCGACTTGCTCCATCACTTTCTCCGCATACTCGGGCGAGTGGAGTCCCTTGAAAATATCGCCGATGAGCGCCTGTTGATCCTTGTCGAAAAATCCGGCCACCGTCTGATCCACAATCTGCCAGTTGTTGTCCACGAGCGTGCGGCGGCGGTCGTTGAAAGGAAAACAAATCGCCTTCGTCTGTTCCTCATTGAGCGACTTGTAGAGCTGCTGCACGAGCGTCTCGCTGCTCGCCTTTTCAGCCGCTCGTGCCCAAGGCGCAAGAGCCGCACCCGCCGCAGCCGCGAGCGTGGTTTTCAAAAAGCCGCGCCGTTCCAGCATCGGTAGCGACTCACGGACAACGATGATGCGTGGCGCTTCACAATCAGGACACAGATTCGGACGAGGTGTGGTGTTCATAGCGCGTCAGTCTTTCACTCTCCGGCTCGCGCGCAAGAACGAAGGCGTGCATTCGTCACTCGTCATCCGGCATCCGGCATTGCTAGCGTGCACTCGCACATGGCGGATTTTACACTCACTTTCCTCGGCACAGGCACTTCGCAAGGCGTGCCTATGCTCACTTGCGACTGTCCCGTTTGCACTTCCTCAGACCCGCGCGACAAACGCACACGGTCGTCGCTTTACATCGAGACGCCCGAGTGCGCGTTCGTCGTGGATACCGGGCCGGACTTTCGCCTTCAGGCGCTGCGCGAACGCATCCGTCGCGTGGACGCGGTGGTGCTCACGCATCCGCACACGGATCACATCATGGGGTTCGACGATGTGAGGGCGTTTTGCCACGGCGGACGCGAGATGCCGGTGTATGGCTCGGAGGAAACCATCAGCGTGCTCAAGCGCGTGTTCGCTTTTGCGTTCGATGGAAAGAATCGTTTTCCCGGCTACATCAACCCCGTGGCGCACGAAGTAAGCTCGTCTTTTCCCCTCGGCGAAACGGAACTCGTGCCGCTGCCCGTCCCGCACGGTCGCGTGGCGACGTTCGGCTTTTTGTTCATCCGTGGAGGTGAAAAATTGGCGGCTTATTTCAGCGACTGCAAATCTCTCTCGCCCGAGGTGCGCGCGCAGATCGCGGGAGTGCGCGTGCTCATCCTCGACGCGCTCCGCCACCGCGAACATCCCACACACATGAACGTGACCGAGGCGCTCGAAGTCGCCGCCGATGTGAAGGCGCACGAGACGTGGTTCACGCATCTCTGCCACGACCTCGCGCACGCGGAATTGGAACCGACGCTTCCCACCGGCGTGCGAATCGCCTACGACGGTCTGAAGTTGGACCTATGAAAACCCGCGCCCTCGCACTCCTCATCGCATTCTCCGCCGCCCACGCGCAGGAACCGGAGCGACTACCCGCCGCCACTCCCAATCCACGAACCGCCGAGGAACTCGCTGCGCAAACCGTCGTGGTCTTTAATCAAAACGACCTCGACTCAACTGCGCTCGCCGGATTTTACGCGGAAAAGCGCGGCATCCCGAACAAAAATCTCGTCGGTCTCGACTGCACCAAGCTCGAAGAAATCACACGCGACACCTACGACCGCACCATCGCCGAGCCGCTACGAAAAGTATTCGCCGAGCGCGGATGGTGGAAACTTCTCAAGGAGCCCGGTGATGCGGGCAAAGTGGAAAAGACGAACATCCGTTTCGTCGTGCTCATGCGTGGCGTGCCGCTGAAAATTTCCGGCACCGGTGCCTATCAAGGCGACGAGACTGGCGGCGCACCCGCTGAGGTTTTTGGACGGAACGAAGCGGCGGTGGACTCCGAACTTTCCATCCTCGGTCTGTGGTCGCGCCGCATTTCCGGCGTGCTTGTGAATCCCTATTTCCGAGAAGCCAAAAACATCGCGGAGACCGAACTCACCAGCCAGCTCCTCGTCTGCCGCCTCGATGCAGCAACGCCCGCAACCGTGCAACGGATGATCGAAGACTCCATCGCCACCGAAAAAACCGGCCTGCGCGGTCTCGCGTATATTGATGCACAGGGAATCAAAACCGGCGGTCTCGCCGAGGGCGACCGATGGCTAAAGGATGCCGCCCGCGACGCCCGTGAGCACGGCATACCCGTCGCCTACGACAACGGCCCCGCGCTTTTCCCTCCGCAATACCCCATGAAAAACTGCGCGCTCTATCTCGGTTGGTATAGCGACCACGTCCTCGGGCCTTTCACACAGCCCGGCTTTCGTTTCACGCCCGGCGCAGTCGCCGTCCACATCCACTCGTTCAGCGCGCTGAGCCTGCGCGATCCAAAGCGTCTGTGGTGTGCGCCGCTGCTCGAAGTCGGCGCAGCCTGCACGCTCGGCAACGTCTATGAGCCCTATCTCGGCATCACCCCGCGACTGGATTATTTTTCACAGCGAATCCGCGAAGGCTTCACGTTCGCCGAAGCCGCCTACATGTCGCAGCCATATCTTTCGTGGATGACCACCTTCATCGGCGACCCGCTCTATCGGCCTTTCCTCAACTCGAATGCCGCACCGCCGAAACCCGGCAACGAGTGGGACGCCTACCGCGCGGGCGTCACACTATGGCTTGAAAAAGGACGCGCCGCTGGCGAAACCGCGCTGCGCGATTCCGCCACACAGTTGAAAAGCGGCGTCATCAGCGAAGGCATGGGCCTTCTCCAAATGAGCGGCGACGACAACAACGCAGCCATCACCGCGTTCCAACAATCGCGCGCGA
Organism: Verrucomicrobiia bacterium; assembly: GCA_040376335.1. GTDB lineage: Bacteria > Verrucomicrobiota > Verrucomicrobiia > Chthoniobacterales > Chthoniobacteraceae > SXWH01. The sequence continues at coordinate 5,714 of JBEIQV010000169.1, forward strand.
CCTACAGCGACGCCGACGACCGCATCCGCGTCTCCATCCACGAATCCAGCGCCATCCGCGCAGCGAAAGGCGACGCCGCCGCAGACGCATTCCTCAAGCAACAGGCCGAAGCAAATTCATCGAGCGACAAAGCCGAACTGCTGAAACTCTTGATGTCCCTAGCCCCGCAACCAGCGAAGCCCGCGAAAGCCGGCACTCCGGCAAAACCAAAGGTCCGCTGACTTTAAAACCGGGAGTGTCGGATGATTTCGACCACGGATTACTCGGATGTCCACGGATAGTCGCAAGGCCTGCTGAAAACATCCGTGTAAATCCGAGTAATCCGTGGTCAATCATCCACGTAATCCACAGACATACGTATTTCGACAGGCTGCTACGGCAAAATCTCCGTGCCGATTCCGGCGTTGCTGAAAACTTCCACAAGCAGCGCGTGCGGCGTGCGTCCGTCAATGAAGTGAACTTTTTGCACTCCGGCACGCAGCGCATGCGTGGCACTCTCGACTTTCGGGATCATCCCGCCAGTGATGATTTCATCGGCGACAAGCTTCTCAATCTGCGCCCGCGTCACGCTCGGGATGAGCGAGCCTTTGTCGCTCGGATCGCGCATGAGGCCGGGCACATCGCTCACGTAAATCATCTTCGCCGCCTTCAACCGCCCGGCGATGCTGCCCGCCGCGATGTCGGCATTGATATTGTAAACCACACCCGCTGCATCGCGCGCGAGCGGACTGATCACCGGGACAATTTCACGCGAGACCGCCTCTTCGATTTCCGCCGTGCGCACATCAATGACTTCGCCGACAAAACCCAAATCCACCATCTCCCCGCCCTCCTCCTGCGGCGGGAGTTTCTGGCCGACGAGCACCGTCTTGCCGTGAATGCCCACCGCACATCCGCCGAAACGCGTGATGCGATTGGCGATGTCCGGGTTGATCGCATTATCGAGCACGTCCTCGACGATACCGATGGCCTCCGCATCCGTGCAGCGCAGCCCTTTTACAAACCGCGCCTTCTGCCCCGCCTCGCGCATCCGGCTCGTGATCGCCTTGCCGCCGCCGTGGATGACGACGGGATTGATCCCCACGGCTTCGAGAAAAACGATATCGCGTAGCAAACGATCCACCGCCTGCTCGTCCTCCATCGCACTGCCCCCGTATTTGATCACAAAAAGCTGACCACGAAATTTCTGGATATAAGGCAGCGCTTCGATGAGAGCTTCAGCACGGGCAGTAGCGGAGACGGACATGGATGGAGAAAGTAAAAAAGTCGATCTTGGTTTTCAACTCACCCGCCGATGCCGTCGCCCATGTTGAGCTTTACGTAGTCAGTGGTGAAATCGGTGGTGTAAACGACGTATTCGGCACGGCCCAAGTTTAAGTCCACGCAGATGGTGAAACGCTTTTGCTTCACGATGGGGCCGATTTTTTCGAGCGGTGTTTTGCTTTGTATCCCGCCTTTCACGGCGATGACGCCGTCGTAGAAAATGTCCACG
>JBEIQV010000368.1:0-2864 GCA_040376335.1 Verrucomicrobiia bacterium
GTGCTGGCAATGCTACAAGCGGCGGGAACATTGGCCGTTCCATTCCTCCTCACATTCCTGCCTCTCTACGCAGCGCTGAGGCGAGTGAAAGTCTATGAACAATTCTGCGATGGAGCGAAGGAGGCATTCGCAACAGCGCAACGGATCATTCCTTTTCTCGTGGCAATGCTGATCGCCATCCGCCTGCTTCGCGACTCCGGGGTCATGCAAATGCTCACTGATACACTCCATCCCGTGCTGAGCTTTCTCCATTTCCCCGCAGATCTGCTGCCGCTCGCCATCATGCGCCCGCTCAGCGGAAGCGCGTCGCAAGGAATTTTTGTGGACCTCGTAAAAACCCACGGAGCGGACTCGCTCATCGCTAAAATGGCGGCCACTATCTACGGCAGCACCGAGACGACCTTCTATGTGCTCGCCGTATATTTCGGCAGCGTTGGGCTACGCAAAACACGACACGCAGTCGCCGTCGGCCTCACTGCGGACATCGTGGCACTAGCCGTAGCCATCACGATCTGTCGCCTTATGTTCGCGTGATCACTTCGCTGCTTTCAACTCCGCGTTCGTCACGCATCCAGCCTTTTTGACCACAGCCTGCCCTTTCTCTCCGATCAGGAAGTCGAGGAACTTACGGTGTTTTCCCGTCGGCTGACGTCCCGTAATAGCCAATAGCGGGCGGCTCAGTTCATAGCGCCCACTCGCGATATTCTCGAACGTCGGCTCCACGACCGTGCCGTCCGCTAGTTTTAAGCCCAGCGCATGGATGCCCTCACCTTTCACCTCCGAAAGATTCATGATCGAAATCGCGCCGTTGTTAAATTCAATCGTCGTGAGAACATCCCCCGAATCGCTCAACACCTCCGCTTTCGAGAGGGGCGCTTTTCGAGCATCACCATAGAGAAAAATCATAAACAAATCCCACGCGCCGCGTCCCACCTCTCGATTAAAATAAGTGAGGTCTCGATCCTCTCCTCCCACTTGCTTCCAGTTGCTGATCTCGCGTTCGTAAATACCGCGCAACTGCTCCTTCGTGAGAGCATGGATGCCGCTTTGCCACACTGTGTCGCTCACCACAACTCCAAGCGCCTGCTTGCCGATGAGCGTTTCTTTAAAAGTCTTATCCGGATATTCAGCTTTTTCACCCGCAGTCATGTAGCGCGTAGAAAGAGCAACATCAATATAGCCGCCGGCCATTCGAAAAATCGCGTCTGAACTCCCGCCATCAGTGACAACCTTGAATTCGATGCCCACCGCCTCCTTGATCGAGTCGGCCATCAGTGCGAGCGGCACCGCCACGACAGACGATCCGCGCACGGTAATCGTATCTTCCGCGCGCATGCTTCCCATCGAGAGAGCACAAAGCGCGATGATGGCGGAAAGTATTTTCATGCCCCGCATATAGCGGGAAAACCAACGGCGTCCAGCAGGTCGCTAGTGCAGCCCAGTCCTCTCGCGGATAATTGCCAGACGCTCTTCTGCAAACTTCCGCTTGTCCGCCGGGAGCGATGGATCCGCGAGCGCATTGTTCAAATGTTCCACCACCATCGGTGCATGAGTCCCGTCCTTCATCGCAGCAAAAGCGTGTGCTTCACCGAGATGAAACTCGTATTCACCCACTGCCCTTTCATCCTCCTTCGCCAGCTTGATCAAACGCGTGAGCGCCGCAATCTCCGCCCCGTATTGCTGCGATTCGTGCGCGAGTTGTGCGTGCTGCCAGAGTCGGACGGGATCTTCGGGGATGAGCGTGTTCAGTTTTTCTGAAAGCTTAAACGCATCCAGCATATGCTTTGTCGCACGCATCGTGAGCACCTTCACCGCCACCGCGCCCACGGAATTTTCATTTTGAGCGAGCACCTTGTCGGCATACGCCTCCGCCTCCTTCCATTTACCGAGCCACACATAATACTGCGCAAGCCCCGTCAGCGCATCCACCGAACTGCCATCCGCACTCACCGCCTCATCCAGCCACCGCTTCGCCACCTCCGACTGCCGGACTGCGAGCATCTTCATCGCCGCCATCGCGAAAAAGGCTGCTCGATCCTCCGAGTGTAGCCCCACTATGCGCTGGCGCAGCGGTTCTGCATCCGCAGGCTCCCACTCGCGTGCCGCGACACGTTTAAAAACCAGCGCCCAGTGATCGAGATAGACGAGTTTAAAGTCCCGCTTGTCTGGCTCCGGCTCCAGCAAATGATCCAGCAGTCGCTGATACCTGCTCGGGTCATCCACGAGTAAAACCGTGTCGAAGCGATACTGCCGGTCCAATTGTCGGAACACACGTGGACTCTGCGGTGCCTGTGCAAACGAAACCACCCGCGCACTCTTCTCATCTTCGTCCTCCTCCGTCAGTAAATCTGTCCGCTTTTGTAGCAGCCACGGCCTCGCCATATTATTGTAGAAAAGCGAGCGTGACTCCAATTTCTCCATCGCAATTAGCGGCGTGGAAACCAGCGGGCTCATCGGAAAAAGCCACCGCTTCACCGGCCTCCATCCAAACCACACCACAGTGATCACCACGACAGCGAGTGAGAAGCGCAAAACATTGCGGCGGGCTTTTGGAGAAATTTGGAGCGGCATGAGCGCAGCCAGCAGTAAACAACCGCGCAACTTCATGCAATTCGCACTTGCTACGCGGCCCACTCCAAGTTACTTCGCGCGTCCCTTTCTGCGGAAGGGTCGGTAGCTCAATGGTAGAGCAGCGCCCTTTTAAGGCGTTGGTTGCGAGTTCGAGTCTCGCCCGACCCACTTCCCTTTCGCCTCTGGAAACCGCATGGATACAGGGTTTCATGGCCATTGATGCCTTTAGTGCGTTCCGCATACGTCCGCGAGGATACGCACAAAAGCGCAGTCTATTTGACAAGTGTTCGCCA
>JBEIQV010000133.1:0-9039 GCA_040376335.1 Verrucomicrobiia bacterium
CCGTCTCGATCACCACCGACCCCTTCCCCGCAGCAACCGGCGGCTCCGTCTTCCACCACGCAAACGCACCGACGCCCGCAACCAGCATCGCAGCAATCGGCCACCATCGGCGACGCCCCGGCCTGCCCAGCAACGGACGCCCGTCACGCACGCGCACGAGGTCTTCGTGCATCTCCTCCGCAGTCGCATAACGCTGCGACGTGTCGAAGCAACACGCGCGCAGCAGCACTTCATTCAGCCGCAGCAACAGCACGCGGTCGGGCAACTCATCGAGTCGCGTATTTACCTCGGGAAAATCGAGGCGATCCTTCCCCATCGCGATTTCGTAAAGCACCTTCCCAAGACTAAAGAGATCCGCCTGCACCGTGCCCGGCCCCTCCGCAGGCACGTAGCCCTCCGTTCCCACGAACGACTGCTGCCCCATCGCGGAAACGAGCCCAATGTCCGCGACCTTCGGCACGCCGCCGCAAAAAATGATGTTCGCCGGTTTGATGTCGCGATGCACCAGCCCATGCCTGTGCAGCGCCGAAAGCGCAGTAGTCAGCGAAAGGCCGAGCGTGATCACTTCATCCGCAGGCAGACGCGCGACGCGCTTTAATTCGCTCTTCAACGTCTTCGGCTGATACGCGGCGGGATCAAAAATCGGGCGCTGCACCGCGTCATCCGCCAGCTCCATCACGTAGTAAAAAAACGCATCATCATCGCTGCGCCCCACGTGCAGAATGTCCACGAAGCCCTCGTGCTCGCGCGACAGCGGCTCAAATTTTGCCATCCCCTCAAACTCCCGCTCAAACGCCCGCTCATCCTCGAAGCGCCGACGATCCACAATCTTCACCGCGCGCCACGCACCGGTCAGCGAACGCGCCAGCCAAATCTCGCCGTAGCTCCCGCGCCCAATCGCACGCGCCACCGCATGATGCGGGACATGGGGCGGTTTGCTCGTGGTAGCGGTGGACACGGACGGGTTATGGCAGAAACCAGAAACAATGGCACTGCCATCGTGATGAAACCGCAAAGTCGTCGGAACGCATCGGCAACAACTACGACTTCGTCCGTTTTTCAGCCTGCGCGTCGGCTTCGCGCTCCCGCTGATACGCCGCGACTCCCTCAGCAATCGCCGTAGCGAGCCGCTCGCGATAGGCCGGCTGTGCGAGCTTTTTCGCTTCGCGCGGATTGTTTAAAAAACCACCCTCCACGAGCACAGCAGCGCATCGCGTGTAGCGAACAACCGCGAGATCCCGCGCCTTCGCACCACGATCCGTGATGTCGAGCCCGACGACCACCGCGCCCTGCACGCACTGCGCAAATGCAAAGCCGTTGTCCGCAGGCGGCGGCTCGTGCCTTCGCTTAAACATTCCCGCGAGGCTCCATCCCTCACTCGCGGCGACTTTATCCGTCGCGTAAAAAGTCTCCACACCATCGCCTGCCGCCGTCGTGTTGTCGTTGAAATGGATGCTCACAAATAGCGCGCGCGGAATCGCATTCGCCACCTGCGCGCGCTCGAACAACTCGACAAACGTGTCATCCCTCCGCGTCAACACGACCGGAAAGCCACGCGCACGGAGCTGCCGCTCCAGCCGCAACGCCGTGTCGAGAGCGAGGTCTTTTTCTCGCAGCCCATTGCGAAAAGCGCCGCCATCGTGCCCGCCATGCCCTGCATCCACGACCACCGTTGGCAGTGTTCGATTCGGTGGCAAAAATACACCCTGTTCGTCCATGCCGAGCGGGATGAGCATCACCACACCCGCGAGAAACAGCACGAGACCGAGCAGAGGCAGCCACGTCGCCAATTTGCGCCAGCGCAAAGGTCCGGCAGATTTTGGAGGAGGAGTGACCGGCTTCGGCGCGAAGAGCGGCAAGTCGGCGAGTTCTGACGACTCGCTGCTTTGTTTCAATGCTGGCGGATTGGGCTCCAAACGGCGGCACTATGCACGCAATCGCGCGTTACGCGAGCAAAGCGCTCACTGTTTCTTCGCCTCGGCAGGTGCGCGCAGCGTGTATTCACCTGCGTCAAAAGCCATCATGTTCGCAGGCTTGCCGAGCTTGAATTCCTCGACCACCGCGCCGTCACTTTGGAAAAGCACGAGCGCATCGCTCTCGCGCAACAACGCCGCCCATTTCAACTGCGGCGTTTCGCTGAGATGCGTGAGCGGAAGTCCGTCCGTCGTCTTCAAAAGCGCGCCCTTTTCATCCGTGCCTGCTTGCAGACGAATCTCGGTCTTTGCGTTTTGCAACAGCGTGTTGGCCTTCGTCTGCACCTTCACCTCCGGCGCGGGCTGCACCGGCTCCTTGCGACCAAGTTCGGCGGTGACTGCGGCGAACGTGTCGCTGCTCACAATGCGTTTTTGATACACCGTCTTCCACGTCGAGACAGGCTCCTTCCCCGCGCCTTCCGCGATGGGCGGTGACTCTGCATCCTTCGCAGCAACGAGCACCAGCGAACGCAGACGCTGCTCGTGTTCGTTTTCATCCAGTAGAAAAATCATCTCGCTCCAATGCGATGCCGCGATCTGTTTGGGCGCTGGTTCGCCCTTCGCATACGCGAGACGCCGCACAAATTCCCCCTCCGCCGAATACGCACGCACCTCGCGCCCGGCGGAGCTTTCCACAATCGTCCAAACATTCCCGCCGCGCCCAACACTCGCAGCAACCGCACGCTCCCCTTCACCCAACGCAACAACGTGCATCGCGTCCCCTTTGCCTACGGAAAGTTTGCCGTCCACGACCGATGCAGCGACTTCGACCTTCGGCGGCTCGGCGCCCTCCTTTGCAATATTCCAGCCGAGCATCTGCTCTTTTCCGTCCATGCCACGGAGGACGATGTTGATGTTGTCGCGTCCGTCGTTCTTCACCGCGAGCACCCGTGTGATGCGCGGCGAATCATCGCCTTTCACCCAGTCGTTGCAGTGAAATGCAACGCCTTCGATGGCAAGGTCGCCGACCATCCAGCCACGCGCCGAGTATTTTCCCGGCGGAAGCAACTGGCCCGCATCATCGCGCCCATCCCATCGCGTGATGAATCCATTCAGCCCTACGACAAAATCCTTTTGCGTAGCCTCGCGATGCAACGTGCGCACCAGCTTCCCCACACCATCGTAAATGCCGAGACTCACAGTTCCCTCCAGCGGCGGCGGGAGAAACGTGATCTGAACCCCCTCCTTTTTCTGCGGCGGCGACGCGTCCTCCTGCGCGAAGACAGGAAGCACCAGCGCGAGGAATGCAAAAAGTATGGCGACGCGATTACGCATAGATGCGCCGATCAGGGCGCGAGCAGAGACTGCCGCCCCATCCGTAATTTTCCAAGAACTCAGTCGCAGGAGCAAGAATGAGGGGTGACATTGCCTCGCTGCGCTCGCTCTGCGGGCTGTCTGGCAGGTTATCTTGCAAGCTCGGTTCCTGTCGCCCACCCGATAGCGCGGAGAGCCTTGATGTTTTAGTGGTGTCGGGAAAAGTGGTGTTTCGCGTTGAGCGTCAGTTGCCCGCGCCAGCAGCGACGAGGTTTCCTCCACCAGCGGCGACCAGATTCAAGCCATCAGCGGCGACCATGTTTCCACCGCTTTTGACGAAGAGCGATTCGGCTAAAAACCATCGAGCACGAAAAAGGATGCGCCGCGGAGTGACACGACCCGAAGGTGCCGACAACGTATTGGCGCAAGTGTGGGTGCTGCTCAGCAAATAGCCGTCACGCGTGCTGTCTTCTCGTTAATTTCCTCCACCTGCAGCGACCATGTTACCACCACCTGCAGCGACCATATTACCACCACCTGCAGCGACCATATTACCACCGCCTGCAGCGACCATATTGCCTCCACCTGCAGCGACCATGTTTGATGGTTTAAATGTCGCCACGATTCCAGCGCCACCTGCAATAGGGGTGAAGCGCGGACTGCCTTGGAACATGGAAATTGACGCAAATGTCGAGCCATCGAGTCCGATGAGCGAGGCGTTGTTCAAGCCGCGCATTGTGCTGCCGTCGTTGCCAATCAAAGTGCTGCCATCGTTGCCGATGAGCGATGCGCCGTCGTTGCCTACGAGCGTGCTGCCATCGTTGCCAATCAACGTCGAACCGTCCAGCCCGATGAGATTTCCGCCACCAGCGGCGACTAGGTTTCCTCCGCCTGCAGCGACCATGCTTGGGATCGCTGGCACAAGCTGCGACAACGTAGCTGTTCCGCTAAATCCTGGCGCATTCTTAATCCCGATCAGATTACCGCCACCCGCTGCGACCATGTTCAATCCGCCCGCTGCGACCATGTTTCCGCCGCCTGCGGCAACGAGTCGGCTCGGGCCGACGATGAGGCCACGATTAAACCCAATCGGCGCAAAGTTTGCGCCGTTTTTAAGCGTCACGAGGTCCAGTCCGCGCACGGAGTAAAACTGCGAGTCTTTCGTCAATGATTTGAACTCTTCCTGGACCGTCGCTTTGTGCTGCCCGGCTACCCAACTACCGAAGCTCCAGATCGAGGCGTTCACACTCTCGAAGATGGAGAAATACCATTCAGCCGAGCGCACTTGGGTGTTAAAGGCATGGGCGACCTGGCTTCTCGCGTTGTTCGCGACAATTCGGCATGAGCTATCCTCCACGGCGGCGGCGCCAAACTTCTCGGCGACCTTCAGTTTCATCGTGAAGGCTCCGGTGGAATGGGCGGGGAGAGTCGGCAGATCGACGATGATGCGCTCGATGCGCGAGCCTTTCTTTTCGGTGCGCGTCGTGAGCGTGTATCGAGTGTCGACGAGATTTGTTTGATTGCCCGGATCCGCCGGGCGCGTCATCTGCACGTCGGTCGCGCTGAGGAATGTGGTTTCAAACGGAATCTGCATTGCCACGTTGCCGCCTGTCGCGGCGGTGTCGCCCGCGTTGCCGAAGTAAATCGTCACATCCATCGTGCCGCCTTTCGTCGCCGTGATTGGCACGGCACGACCGATGAAGAGCTTTGGCGCACTGGGGATCGCCACTGGAATTGCGCCGTCGATTTCTACAGCACCGGCAGGCTTTGGCAGCGGGTCACGCAATCGATGATTCGTTCGCGGCGTGCGCAATGCGGTTCGCGAAGTCTGGAAAGCGTCTATGAATGGCGAGATACGCACTTCTCCCGCATCCGCAATCGCTTGGTTCAGCGGTGCGTTGACGGTGAGGTAGATGGCCACCTCGCCCGTTTCGCCCGGGTCGAGAGTGCCTAGCTCAAACCGCTGGGGCGTTGTGGCACCTGTGAAGCTGGCACCGGGCAAAGATTCGTCGCTAGCGAGTGCGCGCGTTTCTGCGGTATCCGTCTCCACAAAGAAAGCCGAGTGGCCTGTCGTGCCGACTGGAATCGGGAGATTGATGAAGGCGTTGTAAGCAGGGAGCTGCCCGGCATTTGTGTATTTGAGTGCGAAGCGGAGCACATTGCCTGCACGCGCAAAGCCCGGCTGCCGCTTGTATTCGAGACGGAACTCGTAGGGTTTTGCGACTTGCACGGCCAGTATCTCGGGCTGCCCGCCGATGCCGCCCACAAGACTTTCTGTGAACATCGAGCCACTTCCCGCGCCGATGACCCGGCCCGGCGCAGTCGGCGTGAGTTTTTTCGAGGCATACTTCGCCGCGACCACGCGATAGGTCAGCACGCCACCTTCTCCAGCACCGAGATCGCCGACGCGGATTTTGAAAAAGTTTGCAAGGCGCAGGTCGCGGTTTGCGAGGCTTTCGTTTGGGCCGATGGGCTTGGTTCCGTCGAATAGCCTGAAATTCCCGCCGATAGACACTGGCTGACCATTGAGCCGGATAGAATCGGGCACCAGCGTGAAGTAACGGGAATCTATGTCGTCGAAAATTTCGCATTCCTTCGCCGTGCCTTCGCCGACATTGCGGTAATTTAAGGTAAATGTCACCTCGCCATTGGGTGCCACGATTGCACCGCGCACGATACGCTCCACGGCTTTCGCGCTTTCTTTGTATGGGATGCCAAACGTCTGCCGCCCTTGGAGCGTCGCACCTGTGACTTCTTTGCCCAAGTCAAGCTGCGGTGGGCGCACTATGGCATTGGTGAGATTTACCGAAAATCCGTCACCAATTGCCGAGAGCGTTTTCTTTGCCGCCGCGTTAAAGGCGGTGAACGTGTAGCCGGGGTCATCCTTAGACGGATTGCCGGTGAAGATGACGTTGCGCGCGGTGTCGAACGGCGTGCGCAGATTGAGGAAAACAACGCGGCTGGTATTCGCAGGCATCGCGCCGAAATTAAACTTCAGTTCGATGGTCTTTCCGACCTTGTCGAACACGCGCTCTGCGGAGGTTTCGTTGTCTTCGAGAAAAGAATCCACAAACGCGCCCGCCGGGATTTTTACCGAGGCAAGCGCATTGGTCAGCGCAGCTGGGCTTTTGTTTTCCGCCGTGAAAAGCAGTGGAATCGTCGCGCCTTTTGGAAACTCAAATTCTGAACCCGCGACACGCAGCCCGACCCGCAGTGGGTCTGCAATCGCGAGAACGGGAAGATTGAGTTTTTGATCGGGAAAATCCGGGCTCTCAATCAGCGCAGTGCCGACCAGATTGACCACGCCGCGCCCCAGTTTTTTCGCATCGTCGCGCACGAGGGCGATAATCCTGCGCCGCTGGAAATTCTGCGAGGGCGAAAGCGTGCCGATATCGAGTCTCACACCGATAATCTCGGATTCTGGATCGAGGGGGTTTTTGCGAATGGGAGAAGTCGTTCCCGCGGCACTGATCAACTTAAGCTGTGGCGGAATCATGACAGTAATCGACACGCCAGTCGCCACAGCCTCGCCGTGGTTTCGGTAGGATATCTCGTAGGCGATCTCTTCACCGGTATGGACGAGGTTATTTTCGATCGGTGTCCCGTTTGAGTTTACCCACAGTTTTGCCTGCACATCGACGGTCAATTTAGCGGGATTCTTCACCGCGATCGGGCCAGTCGTGCCGGCTTTTGCACCAGCGATAGCCTCCGCACCAAAGGGTGCACTATAGCTCGACTGCCCGCCGAGCAGCGAGGTGGTGGACTCGATGCGAAAGAAGACGTTGCCGCCGGGGATACTCAACCTTGGGACATCAAGGGTCCAAGTCGTAGGCGCCTTGCCATTCGCGTCGGGGCGCACGAGTGCTGCATCACCGGGCAGGTAGCTCCACGAAGCGGGGTCATTCGGAGTGAGAGAGTATTGGACCAGCAGCAGCACGGCATCGCGTGGGTAATCGACTTTGAAGCTCCATTTTTTGCCCGCTGCGGGCGGCTTGGCCGTCGTGATTTTGAGATTAGTAACAGCGGTCGGCGGCTGCAATTCGCCGATTACGATTGGCCCTGCTTCTCCGGTGCCGCCGATGAGCGCCTCGTTGCCAAAGACTGCGCTGGTCGCTGTTGCGTATCCTGCCGCCGATTGGACGATGCGGAAGTAGTAAGAGCCGGGTGTGAAACTGAGCGTCGAGTCTGCCAGCCAAACGGTCGAGCCTGCTGGTTTATTGATCAGCAAAGACGAGCTGAAAACTGTCTGCAAAGCAGTCCAACTGCTCTCGATTTCCGGTGTCGCGCTAAACTGCAACGCGAGCGTGGAAGTCACGCCTACTGGATCCGGAGCACGAGTGGCCGTAAAGTGCCATAGCGAGAGATTCGCGGCGGGGAATTTTGTCTGAATCTCGAGATTCGCAATCTCCGGCAAGCGCGGAGCAGGCTCCAGCAAAGCGACACTCGGCGTGATTCCGACAGCGTCGAAGCCGAAGTCATCCCGCGAGCCGACGACGAAATCCACCGTATCACCCGCCTGCACGAAGCTCGTCCCAAAGAGGGTGTCTTTCCGCAGCGTGTCCGTGATGGTCTTTGCGCCAAAGGAGCTTCCGGCTTTGAAAAGATGGATGCTTGCCGTGCCGACTTGCGTATTCAGCCGCGAGTATTCGGAGAAAAACGCATACCTCCCCGGAGCAGGCGCAGTCCATCGCACCGCGCTATAAATGCGCTCCGGCCCCGGTCCGGGATGGACGGAAAGCTGGCCCGGTGCCCAATGGAGATATGGCACATCGCCACGATTTTTGATCACGTTCGGATCAGGCGCTGAGCCATTTCGCCAATAGCGCAGTGCGTTCTCCGAGTCGACTGTCGCGTAGCGTGCGAAAGTCGCTCCATCCGGCGCAAGGCCGGTGCCCATTTGCCCGTATTGCCAGAGCTGACCCGCGATGTTGGTCTGCGTGAAAAAATCACGCGCTGCGTCGTCGCGGTTTTTTCCGATCCAGTCCGTATTTACGATGTTGAGAATCTCGGCGGCGGAGAGTGCGCGATTGTAAGTGGTGATTTCATCAATCGCTCCTTTGAAGAACCGTTGCCCGACTGGATAGCCCTCGTCTTCGTTGTGCCGACCGATGCGGAAGAACGGGTCCGCATCCATCGTGCCCTGGCTGAAATCGAAGTCATCCACGAGGCTACCATTTACGTAAGTTTTCGCGTTCCCGGATGTGAGGACGAGCGCTACATGCGCCCATTCGCCCGCGCGGAAGTGATCGCCCGGAACCCGGCGGAACGCCTGCGCGGGACTGGTGTGCTGCACTTCGATCCACAAGTGCGAACCGTCTGCAAATACGTTTGCCCCGATGCCGTGCCCGCCAAAATAAGCGCGGTCGCCGGAGATGATATTCGTAGGCCAAAAGTCAGCTGCATTTCCGGTGCGAAGCTCTGGTTTGATCCACACCTCGATTGTGAGCGGCAGCGCGTTCAGCGCAGCATTATCGGAGACGGTCAGCGCGTCATCCACGCCATCAAAGACAAAGCCCGTCCCGCTTTTGCCCACGCCGAACGGCCCGCTTGCTGGAAAGCCGCTCGTGACTCCCAAAGCACCGCCGACGACATCGTGCGGGTGCAATTCTCCCGGAAACCAAGTCGTGGCTCCGAGCGGCAATGCAAACTCTTGCGCGACGACGAGCGTGTAATTTTTCGACACCGAAGCACCCACCGCATCCGTGACCGTCACGGTGAACGTTGTGCGGCCGGGCGTGGCTGCAAGAGTTCCAGAAATGCCACCATTTTCCGCCAGCACGAGCGCGGCGGGCAATGCACCAGTAGTCACAGC
>JBEIQV010000366.1:0-2874 GCA_040376335.1 Verrucomicrobiia bacterium
AAGACACGGATGGCGACGGTCTCGCGGACAAGGAAAAGACTTTTTACCAAAGCAAGGACCTGACGAATCCGCTCGGTATCTGCGTGCTCCCGCAGGCGAAGGGAACGAAGGTGATTGTAAGCGCTGCGCCCAATGTGTGGCTGCTGACGGACAAGGACGGTGACGATGTGGCGGACGAGGCGGTGGTGCTTTTCAAGATCGGCGGTGTTTGGAATTACGATCATCAAGTTCACTCGTTCGTCTTCGGGGCGGATGGGAAATTTTACTTCAATGCGGGGAATTCGATCACCGAGTTGTTCTGGCCCGATGGCAAAATCGTGAAGGACATCGCGGGGCACGAGGTGACGAACAAGGGCACGCCCTACCGGCAGGGGATGGTGTTTCGCTGCGACATAGACTTGGTCGCGGGCAAGGCGAGTAACGTAGAGGTGCTTGGGCATAATTTCCGCAACAACTACGAGGTGGCGGTGGATTCGTTCGGAGCGATGTGGCAGAGCGATAATGACGACGACGGCAACAAGGGTGTGCGCATCAACTACGTGATGGACTACGGAAATTTCGGCTACACGGATGAGATGACCGGTGCGGGCTGGCAGTCGAAACGCACGAACATCGAAAGGGAAACTCCGCTGCGTCACTGGCATCTCAATGATCCTGGCGTAGTGCCGAATCTTTTGCAGACGGGGCAGGGTTCGCCCACGGGAATCCTCGTAAATGAAGGCGCGGCGCTCGGCGCGCAATTCACGAATCAAATCATCCACTGCGATGCGGGGCCGCGCACTGTGCGGGCGTATCCTGTGGAAAAAGACGGCGCGGGCTACAAGGCCACGATGGTGGACATTCTCACAAGCAAGGACGCGTGGTATCGCCCGAGCGATGTCGCGATTGCGCCGGACGGCTCGCTCTTCGTCGCCGATTGGTATGACCCCGGCGTGGGTGGTCACAACATGGGCGACAACGTGAAGGGCAGCATGATGGGGCGTATTTACCGCGTAGCTTCCTCCGCTGAGAAAATGAAGGTTGTTGTGCCGGATTTCTCCACAGCAGCGGGCTGCGTGAAGGCGCTCGCCTCGCCGAACATACCCACGCAAGCTGCAGCGTGGAGTGCGCTGAATGCGATGGGCGCGAAAGCCGAAACCGCGCTGCTCACGCTTTGGGAAAATGAAAACCCGCGACTCCGCGCCCGTGCTCTCGGCATCCTTGCGCAGAACAAAGGCAGCGAGATCAAATATCTCACCGCCGGGCTCGCCGATGCCGACAGCGATGTGCGCTGCTTCGCAATCCGACTCATCCGTATGATGCACGCGACGCGCGGTCTCGACACCACGCCGCTCGACAGCAATCCCGCGCTCGTTGCAAAAATTCTCGGCGACAACAGCGCCGTCCGTCGCGAAGTCGCGCTTTCGCTGCACGGCGGGAAGGACATCGCCAAACTCTGGACGGCACTCGCGCAGCAGCACGACGGCAAAGACCGCTGGTATCTCGAAGCCCTCGGCATCGGTTGCGCTGGAAATGACGACGCCTGCTTGGATGCGTGGCTCGGCGCCGTCGGCGACAAATGGAACACGCCAGCAGGCCGCGACATCATCTGGCGCACGCGCGCCGCGAAATCCGCCGGGCTGCTCGCAAAAATCCTGAGCGACGAATCCATTTCCGCCGAGGAAAAGCCGCGCTACCTGCGTGCGTTTGATTTCCTCCCCGCTAGCGATGAAAAAGCGAAGGCACTCGTGCTGCTCGCCACGTCTGGCAAGGCGGACGATATTTCCCGCGAGGCAACGATGCGATTGAAGGGCAACAACACGCCCGCAGTCGCCGAGGCGCTCAAGGGTGTGCTCGCGAAGAGCAAGGGCACTGCGCAGTTTGTCGAACTGGTGCGTGACTTTAGTATCGGTGGACAGGCGCAGGAATTGTTCGACACCGCGCTCGCCATCGGCAACGACCCCGCCGCAGTCGAAGCGGCGAAGCTCATGATCGCCGACTCAGTGTGGGAGAAAATCGTGAACGCCGCGCTCGATGCCGGAAAGACAGCCGAGGTTTTCAATCTGCTCGTCGTCAGCGGAACACAGCGCGGCATCGCTTTTGTGGGTGGAATTGTCGGTAACACGGAAGCGAATATCGAACGCCGCAAAGCCGCAGTCACCGCGCTTGCCCGCACGCAAGCCGGAGCGAAGGCGCTCGTGAAGTTCGCCAAGGATGGACAGCTTGCGGATGAACTAAAAACCACCGCCGCCACCGCACTGCGCCTCGTGCAATACGCGTCGCTCGAAGCGGAAATCGCCCAGCTTTTTCCAAAGCCCGCAGCGCTTGGAGGAAAGCCGCTCGCACCTATCGCGGAGCTGGTGAAAATCCAGGGCGACATCGCGAAGGGTAAGGCCATCGCCGAACGCGCGGAGTCATCGTGTGTCACGTGTCACCGCATCGGTGCAGTGGGCGCGGATTTCGGGCCGGGGCTTAGTGAGATTAGTGCGAAGCTTCCGAAGGAGGCGATTTACGACGCCATCGTCAATCCGAACGCGGGAGTCACCATGGGTTTTGAAACGACACAACTCGCATTGAAAGACGGCGGCGCGGCGATGGGCATTGTTCGCAGCGAGACGGCACAGGAGGTTGTCCTCGCACTCCCCGGCGGCGCTACGCAGAAATTTGCCAAAGCCAACATCGCAAAGCGCGACAAGCTCGCGACCTCAATGATGCCCAGCGGACTCAATCAAGCATTCACGCAGGACGACCTAGTGAATCTCGTCGAGTATCTCGCTTCGCTGAAAAAGTAGCTGTATCTCCTAATGTCAAATATTTGAATTTACCGGTATGACAGCCGCTGAGGTAATGACACGATAGATTCTGCCGAAAACGAACAAAATTCCATCGTTGCCC
>JBEIQV010000178.1:0-6958 GCA_040376335.1 Verrucomicrobiia bacterium
ACGAAATCCCGGCGCTTTGCAAAACGGGGGCGTTCCTTCTCGATTATCATCTGCGGGCCGAGCCGGACGAACGGATTGTGACCTATCTGCGCCCGTTCGCCGACTGGCTCATCACGGCGATTGATGAAAAGGGGACGGTGCCTTCGTTCGTGAGTGTGACGATGGAGGCGTCGCCAATCCTGCGCGACAGTGCGCAGTCGGCGGTCGCGGCGTGGTTCCTGGCGGAGATGTTCAACGCGACGAAGGATGCGAAGTATCTCGACGGGGCGAAGCGCATCGCGGCGTTCATTGAGAAAGAGATTTTGCCAACCGCGAAGTGGATTGATTTCGAGCAATACCTGTCGTGCGGAGCCAAGCCGTTCACGATGGTGCGCGACGAATGGCAGGGGCAGTTCTTCCGGGGCAACATGTCGGTCATCTGGGCCGCCGAGGCTTTCGCCGCGCTGCATCGCGCAGATGGCGACAAGCGTTGGCTGACCGACGGCGAGCGCACGGTGGACTATTTGTCGTTCACGCAATGCGTGTGGCAGCCGCACTTCATCTACACGGCGAATCCGTTCGGCGGCTTCGGCGTGGACAACAGCGACAGCGCACCGATGCTGGACCAGCGGCAGTCGGAGACGGTGAGGCCGTTCATCTATTTCGGAAAGAAGCTCGGGCGGCAGGATTTGATCGAGCGCGCCGTGGCCGCCGCACGCGCGGGGTGTGTTCTCATCGTGAATCCGCGACACAAGGAAAACGGGATCTTTCCCCACGCGATGTTTTACCCGGACGGCGTGTCGCCGGAGAACATTGACCACGAAGCGCACCCGCAATGTCCGATGCGCACGCATCCTTGCTGGGGCGAGGGCAGCGCCGTCTTCACCGGTCTCGCGGAAGCCCGCCGCGCGCTCGGAGGCATCTACGTGGACGCCGCGCACAAATTCGCCGTGGGCGTGGATGGCGTGAAAGTGGTGAAGGCTGAATTCGCGGAGGACGCTGTGAAGCTGGACGTGGAAAGCTGGCTCTCGATCGCGCATCTGAAAATGCCGTGGACGGGGGCGTTCACTTTCCCGGTCGTTTCGAGCGGCACGGTGAAATTGCAAATCACCGATGGCAAAACGGGGAATGTTCAGGGCTTTGAAGCCAGCGGCGACATCCTGCCTCGCTTTACGATGTTTGCAGAAGCTCCCGGTAAAATCGCGCCGCCGAAAGAGTCCCCCGACAAGTTTGTCTCCCCATCATGGAATGAACCCCGCCAGACAAACGACTCGCGCACGCGCTGAAAAAAGCGCTTCATTTCCAGCGCATCCACAATGAACGACACGCATCCGCTCACCCGCCGCGATTTCATCAAAGAAACCATTACTGCCGGAGCGGCTGCGACTGCGCTGTGCGCGACCAGCGCGCTGGCGCTGGCGGATGGGAAAGGCGGGATCATTCAAGGGCGCAAGGTGAAGGTGGCCGTGATCGGCTGCGGGGATGTTTCCGGCAGCTATTTCCCGACGCTCGCCGCTTCGCCGGTGGTCGAATTGGTCAGCACCTGCGACATCATCCCCGAGCGCGCGGAGAACGCGGCGAAGAAATTCGGAGCGACGGCGCATTTTCCGCACATCGAGAAGCTGCTGGCTGGCCCAGCGTTCGATTTGCTGGTGAATCTCACGGACATCCAGCAGCACTACGCGCTCACGCGGCTCGCTCTGAATGCGTCGCGGCACGTGTGGAGCGAGAAGCCGCTCGGCACGACGGCGGCGCAGGTCAGGGAACTCGTGGAGTTGGCCGCCGCGAAGGGCGTGGAGCTTTGGGATCGCCAACGGTTGTCGGGAGTCCGCAGTTTGCGTTTATGGCGCAGACGATTCGCGATGGGAAACTCGGGCGCGTGGCCGCCGCGCACGCTTCCTATGGTCACACGGGGCCGTCGTGGTCTTCGTTTTTTTACGAGAAAGACGGCGGCAGTCTGTATGACCTCGGAGTTTACAGCATCACGACTCTCACCGGCCTGCTCGGCCCCGCGAAGGCGGTGGTGGCGATGACGGGCATCGTCACGCCGACTCGCACGATCCGTGGGAAAGGCGAAATCAAAGTTGCGGCGGAAGACAACGCGATGTTGATCATGGACCACGGCGATGGAGTGCTTTCACACGTGCAGTCGGGGTTCAACTACTACATGGCGCGGGAGCACAGCGACACGGACCCGACCCACCACACGATGTCCATTCTCGGAACGAAAGGCGCGATGCACCTCGCCGGCTACGATTGGGGCGCGCACGGCGTGGACTTGGCGACGCGCGAAACAGGCGGGCGTTTGCAACGCATGGCGGTGGGCGCCGATGGCTACGAGTGGCAGGGCGGTGCCGTGGCGATGGCGAAGTTTCTCGCGACGGGTGAAAGGCCGCACTTTACCGCCGCACACGCAGCACACGTCGCGGAAATCATCGCTGCCGCGCATCAATCACAAGCCACCGGCACCCACATCGCGCTCACTTCGACATTCCCGCCGGTGAAACTCACATGATTGCGACAATATGAACCCTAACTTTTCTCCAATCCGATGAGGTCGCTCAAAACCTGCCTGCTGCTGCTCCTGCTGCTGGCCGGGTCCGCATTTCCGGGAAGTTTTTCCAACGTGCCATTCGACACTTACTCCGGCTATTTTGTTTCCAACAAATTCGAGCCCGATGCTTCGGTATCATTCGTGATGATTCGCGATCAGGCACAGTTCGACCGCATCTTCGGATCGGCCTTTGTGATGCGTGACAAATCCCACCGGCTTCTGCCCGGTATTTTCAAATCGCACACAATCCTGGCCGTCATCCATCGTGGAAATGCCATGTGCGAATACGGGATGGAAGAAGCGACAGTGAAAGACGGAACTGCGGAACTTCACTACAGCGTCACATTCAATAAGAGCGACACCGCCACCTACGCCTGTCCGCTGATCGTTTCGATTACCAAGGGCGACTACAAGTCCGTGCGTTTCGTGGAAAATGGAAAGGTCGAAAAGACCATCCACGCGATGAAGTAGATCAGAAATATCCGCTGACTACTTCGTGACCTTGAGCCGGCCGTAGGTTTCAGACGTTGGATTCGGAATGGTGACCGTGACATGATCGGAGGGACTACCGGGTGTGATCGTCACGTTTCCCGCGGTTGTCGTCGGGATGGTCACAGCGGTCCACGTCACGAGGTCGCTGCTATATTCCACCACCTGTGTGGTGGCCGGAGAAAGCGATTGGTCATGGCGGTCGTATTCAAAGACCATGTTGCCGCCGGTCTGTTTCAACGTCGGCTGGATGGATTGCCAGGCGACCATGGGCGCGCCGCCGAGCGTGAATTCCACAAGGTTGGAGAGGCCATCGAAGTCAGGATCATCCAGAGGGCCATCGTCTACGCCCGGTGTGAAACCCTGCGCGGGATCGTTTGCCCATGCATCAAATCCACTGAGTGTGCTGGCAAGGGTGAGCACGCCATTGGCCTCGGAGAAACTCCAGATTTTGGTGCCGGTGGTTTTTGTCCAGACGTTGGAGTTTTCCGACCAGCCTCCTGCCACAGTGAAAGTTGTCCCGAAAGTCTGGGTCGCGATATTGACCAACGGCCATGTGCCGGAAGTAAGGGTGACGGCGGAGGTGTCGATGGTAAAATCACCATCGAGCGTGACGGATCCACTGCCGCTGATGCTCGTATTTGAAGTGTTGGTGACGACAAATTTCAGTCCTGCATTGTCGGAGAGAGTCAGCGTTCCTGTGCTTACGATCGTATTACCACTGTAGGTGTTCACGCTTTTGAGAGACAGCGTGCCGGCGCCGGCTTTTATCAGTCCGCCGCCGCCGCTGATGATACCTGTGAGGGACGAAGCAGTGCCGCTCGCAGTGACGGACACGGTGCTGTTCAATGTGACGCCGCCGGTGATGGTGGCGGTGGAACCGTTGAGGTGCAGCGAGCCGCCGTGAGTGCCGTCGAGTGTGATGGCTCGGGCCATGGTGCTGGTGCCGTAGAGTTCGAGGGCGGTGTAGTTTTTTGCACCGAGGTTGTTGGCGAATGTGTAGTTGCTGCCGCCGGTTTCGGTGGAGCCGTCGAGGCGGAAGGTGTTGCTGCCCGTCCACGTGAAAATTCCCACGCCGCTGCCTGCTACGTTTCCATTGAGGAGGTTCGCGCTCGTG
The DNA here is from genome assembly GCA_040376335.1 of Verrucomicrobiia bacterium. Taxonomy (GTDB): domain Bacteria; phylum Verrucomicrobiota; class Verrucomicrobiia; order Chthoniobacterales; family Chthoniobacteraceae; genus SXWH01. The sequence continues at coordinate 4,140 of JBEIQV010000178.1, forward strand.
CTGCTCACGCCTTTGTAGCAAAGCGTGCCGCTGTTCATCGTGATAGAGCTGCCGGCGGTGATGGTGATCGTGGGCGTAGCGGTTTTGAATTGAAGCACGCCACCGGTCTGCACAGTGACGGAGTTGCCGGTGGCTGTGCCTGTGCCTGCCACGATGCCGATGTTGATTTCTAGCAATCCGCCGCCGTTCACCAGCGCGCTGTTGTTGTTTGCGGCGGCGGTGGAGTTGCCGACCATGAGCCAGTTTAAATTCGAAAGAACTGCGCTATTGCTGACGGTGAGTGTGTTGCTTGTGCCTGCTGCCGTGCCGCCGCTGCCGGTCGTGGTGCCGCCGCCGCCGATGGCGATCTGGCTGTTTGCCAGCGCCCAAGTGGAGCCTGCGCCGGTGATGGTGATCGAGTTTCCCGTGCAGCCGGTCTGCGCGCCGATGTGGGCGAATTGCGCGCTGCCCATGGTGATGTTTCCGGCGTTGGTGACGAGGATGCTGTTGTTCGTGGAACTGGCGTTCGACGCGAGGTAGAGGTTGCTGTTGGTGATGAACCACTGTGATCCTGCGCCGGTGACAGTGACGGTGTTGTTGCTGCCATTGAGGATGGAGCGATCGTTGGTGCCGCCGCCGGAATAAACGTAGCCGCCATTGGAAATGGTAAGGCTGTTTCCCGTGCCGCCGTTGCCGCCGCCGCTGGTCATGCCGAGATACAGGCGGTGCGTGCCGGAGCCTGCGCCGGTGCCGCGGAGCAACTTTGACCCGGCGCCGGTGACGATGACGGAGTTGTTGTTGGAAGTTTCGCCGATGTAGAGGCGCTGTTCATTGATGATGCCGCCGTTGCTGATGTCGAACGTGGAGCCACCATCAATGCGTGTGGAAGCACCGGTCGTGAGGCTGCCGCCGTTGATGGCGAGTGTGCCAGCGGTGGTCGCCGCCGCGCCGCTGATGGAACTGCCGATGCCGGTCAAAGTGAGTGTGCCGGGGAACGAAGAAGTGAGGGCACCCGCTCCGGAGAGAACACCGGAGAGCGTGACCGATCCTGCGCCGTTACCGGCGACGGTGGTGTTTGCGGTCAGCGCCAGATTATTGCCAATTACCACTGCCGCCGCGCTGTTTTGATTCAACTGCGGAAGGACGCTTCCATTCGAGGAAAGTGAGAGGCTGTTGCCAGAGAGCGTCGCGGTGGAACCGCCGAAATTGATCTGATTGAGCAGGAAGCCCGCGTTGAGATCGTTCGTGGATGTGTAGGCACCCGCTGCGTTGAAATTCAGAACGTATGTCGCATCCCCAGTGTTGATGGGCGCGCCGGGCGTCCATTTGGCGACATCGCTCCAGTTTCCGTTCACGGCGTTGCCCCACGTAATGTTGGGGTTCTGGGCGAGGATGCGGACGGTCGCGGTGTTTGGCGTGCCCAACGTGTAGCCTGCACCCGCCGTCAGCATGAGGATGATCGTTTCGTCCGGCTCGATATAAGCGTCCGCTAGCGCGGAAATGACGATGGTGGTGGTCGCCTGACCGGCTGGAAAAGTCGCGGGGGTCGTTATCGCGGTGTAGTCCGATCCGCTGGTCGCGGTGCCGCCGATGGTGAAATTCACGTTGAGCGCGTTGGTGCTGTCGCCGGTGCGCGTGAGAGTGAACGTTCCCGTGTCTCCGCCACTCTCGGCTGCTGTCGCGTCGGTCGCCACGATGCTCACTGAAACGGCTTCATCGTCAATGATGGCGACTGTTGCACTTGTCGTCGCACCGAGCGTGTAAGTGATCGCGGGTGAAAGTTGGAGGATGACGGTCTCGTTGATTTCGGGAATCGCATCGTCAATCGGAGTAACTGCCACCGTCGTGCTGGTCTCGCCGGCCAGAATCGTCGCGCTGAGTGCGAGCGGCTGGTAATCGCTGCCATAGGTGGCGCTGCCGACGAGATCGAAATAAACGGGCAATGCGTTCGTAGTGTCGCCTGTGCGTGTGATGGTGAAGGTGCCCGTATCCAACCCCGCTTCGCTCGCGCTCGTATCCGTGGCTGCGACGGTGATGGTATTCGGTGGTGTCGGGAGTGAGGTGGTCGAAATCGGATCGAAGTAGCTCGCCTCAATGGGCCGGTGCTGTGCGCCGTCCGGGAAATCCACACCGATCGCGAGATTGTCGCCGCCGCCACCTTCTTTTTGCAGCGCCTCGATGTAGTAGCGCTGGCCCGCTGTGAGCGTGATCGCGGCGGACTTCTGGCTCGTGTATTTCGTCCACTGGCGGGAGCTGGTCCAGCTCGTCACCGAGGCGATTTTCACTTTGTTCGCAGCCTGGTCGGTCGTGCTCAGCCACAGTTCCGAGTTATCGTCGGAGGCGATGTAAAAAGTGTAGGCGCCCGTCGTGGGTGGACGGAAATAGCCGCGCGCGCGCTGGCCGTAGTTGTCCTCGAAATCCGTGCCCGCTTCAAAGAGCGATGTGAGCACGTAGCTGTAAGTCGGTGAATTCGGATACGCCGCGTTGCTGGTGAGATTGGAGGCGGATGTCCCGCTGATCCCTTCCCAATGCTCCAGCGTAATACCGCCGACGACAACCGCCGGAGCAGTCGCGGTGAAATTTACGTTCATAGCGGATGGTCCGACGACCAAGGGATTCGCAAACTGCGCATCGAGCGTCCAACCGCTGTGCAATGCGCTGACCGTGTAGCTGCCCGCAGCGAGCTCGCCGAGTGTGTAGCGCCCATCGGCATCCGTGTAGGCGATGTGGTTGCTGGAGTCTTTGATCAATACATCCTGAACGGGCGTTCCGTCGCTTTTCGTCACGCGTCCGCTGATGGTGAAATTCGTCGGCGTGCCCACGTGGACTACTAGGTTTTG
>JBEIQV010000075.1:0-12189 GCA_040376335.1 Verrucomicrobiia bacterium
AAGGCGGACGCGCTTTGCTACCTGCTCGATATTTTCCCGACCCTCGGTGAATTCACGGGAGTCGCGTCGCCCGAAGGCAGCGAGGGCCGCAGTCTCGCGCAAGTCATCGCTGGTCGCTCAGAAAAGCCGCCTCGCGATGCACTGCTCACCGCATACACGGACGTGCAACGCGCAATACGCGATGATCGCTGGAAACTGATCGTTTATCCAAAGCTCAACAAAACTCAGCTCTTCGACCTGCGCGCCGATCCCGCCGAAATGCACGATCTCGCCGCCGAACCGAAGCACGCGGAGGAGGTGAAACGGCTGACTGCGCTCTTGAATTCCGAGCAGGAAAAAGCAGGCGATAAATGCGCGCTCACGACCGCCAATCCGTTGCCTCTCGATTTCGATTTCAGTCGTGGAAAGTCAAAAGGCAAAGCCGCCGAGTAGCGCGAAAATTTACCAAGTGCTCGGTTCGGGCACCCAGTCGCTCGGGAGCGGGGCGATGTCGAAGTAGGTGCTGTTTGCGGGGCGTTCGCTGTCGGCTGGGAGTTCGGCGAGGATGATCTCGCCGGTATTTTTACCGTCTTTTTTCCGATAGGTGACAAAGAGTTTTCCGCTTTCGCGCTGCGGTTGTGCGGGCGCGGGCGGGAGAAGCAGGCGGAGGGTGCGGATGGGCTGCGGGTATTTTTGAAATAGCGGAATGTCGGTTAGGGCTTCGGTGTCGGTGAAGTTCTTCATTTCACGCGCGATGGCGACGCTGTCGCGGAGCATGGGCCAGCCGGGCGCTTCGTAGCCGTGACGGTGGATGGCGATGCTTCCACCGAAGGTGATGTAGGCGGTGGCGATGGTGAATGCGCCACCGAGCATTGTGCCTATGTGAAATTTCCGCAGAGTGCCGATGGCAACCATCGCGAAGGTGGCGTGCATGGCGAAGGTGCCGAAGTAGTATTGTTTTGCCGTTGGAATTCTGAGCGCTGTGAAGAGCAGGAGTTGAAGGACAAGACTCGCAAGCAGAACGGTGGTGACGATATCGCGAGTTGTTGTTTGTGAAGGGAGCGGTCTGTTTTCACGCGCGCTGCGCCAAAACCGAACGACGCTGCTGACTCGCGAAATGGAGACAAGAATTCCAATCCAGATGAGCGGGTAGATGAGCCGGGAGATCCATGTAGCGGCGAATGTGAGCCAATCGGGGCCGCCGGGGCTGGCTATTTCGTGGGCGTAGTCGAAACCCGTGAGCAGATTACCGCCGAGGAATGGAGCGAGCGCGGAATCGGAACGGGAGCCTATTCCCGGATAGGTGGCTTGCACGCCATGCTTGATCCGGTAGCAGAATACGCCAGCGACGACGATGAGGTAGAGCGCGTGCAGGGAAAAGACGCCGATTCCCGTCCAGAGCATCCTGCTTCCATCGCGGCGGAAATCCGTGCGATGCCGCCACAGCAGGTATCCCGCGAGCGGCACACAGAGAGGCAGCGCCTGCGGATGGATCATCGGGAGAATCACCGTTGCAGCCGCGCAGATTCGCAGTGAATGCGCTCGTTGAGTTTTTACAAAACTGGCAAATGCCGCGACGGCCAGCGCGCCGATGGGGATCGTGAAACTCGCGTCCCACAGCACACGGTGATACATGGTGACAAACGGTGCGACGGCGATGCCCGCGACAAACCACGGCGGCAGCCCGAGCGTTCGTGCCAGCCAGAGCAGAGAGAAACAAGTCACCCCTGCGCAGAGAATGGCGCGGAGTAGCACGAACAAAAACGGATCGTGCGTGAGCATGAGGAGGACTTGGTAAATCTGCGTGGGCAGCGGGCCGTAGGGGAATCCCATATTTCCAAACAAGCCCCGGTCTGCGAGGCCGTGGCTGTTGTTGTAGTGCCAGGCATTGGCGACGAGGCGCGGCTCATCAATGAGCCAGGACACTTCGCCCGGCCAGAGTATGGTCGGGCAAAGAGCAAGGAGCACGAGTGCGATGGCGAAGATCCACTCGCGGCGCGAGGTTGCGGGCTGAATATCGGTGATTTCCACTACACATGGCCTAGCGGGAGAGATGGGGTCGTGTCGCGGCTGAAAATTGGAGAGCTTCGCTAATCACACGAGTCTGGAGGACGTTTCAGAGGGAATATGTTCGCTTCGCATTGCAAAAATGAGCCGCAAAAGGCACATGCCGTGCTTTTTCACCCGTAAGTCATGACAGTCCCAGCCAATATTCAGGCCTGCAGTTCCGTAGCAGTGCCGCAATCGCCCTCGGTGAACGTGGGAGTGAGGGGTCATCCGCGTGAAGTTGAAAGGCACTAAGCACGTCATGCAACTGACAGCCCACAGTTCATGGCGGAGATTGCCGTCGCTGCTGCTTGTTTGCCTCTTGGTCTTGCTGCCATTTTTTGCGCAGGCGCAGGGAGGTAGTGAGTATCAGCTCAAAGCGGCCTTGGTTCTCAAATTGACCAAGCACACCACGTGGCCATCGGCCAAGATGCCCTCCGGCTCGCCGCTGGTGATCGGTGTGTATGGGCAGGATAACATCAGCAACCAAATCTCGGAGGCGGTCGCCGGTCGCAGCATCAGCGGGCGCGAAGTCATCGTAAAACGCATTTTCACCGTTCAGGAAGTGGTCGGCTGCCATGTGTTATTTGTGAGTCGCTCGGAGCAGGATCGTCTTGGTCCCGTGCTCGGAAAGACAAAGGGCGAGCCAATCCTCACCATAGGGGAATCAGCGAATTTCAAAGACAAGGGGGGCATTTTCCAGCTCACATCAAATGGCAGCGGGGTGAATGTGGAATTTGACCTGCGCAATCTAAGGCGCTCCGGCATTCAGATTGAACCCGATACGCTCGACGCATTCGCAAACCGATGAACATCCGCAACGCACCACTCAGCAGCAAACTGCGCTTCGTCATTCTGATGACGTGTGCGGTAGCGTTGCTCGTTGCGTGTGGTGCGCTATTCACCGTGCAGTTCTTCTTTTTCCAGAAAGAGTTTCGGTCAGACGTGAAAGCCGTCGCCGAGATGCTAGCTACGCGCCTGCCCCCCAGTATTGATTTCGACAACCCGGATCGCGCGGCGGAAATCCTCCAAAGTCTCGCGGTGAAGCCGTATTTTACAGGCGCACTCCTTCTATTAAACAACGGACGCTCTTTCGCCAGCTATCACTCGATTGAGGTGAAAATTCCTACGCAACAACCCGCAAAAGCCGAGATGAGCCATATGGGCCCCGATGTCCTCTATTTGCAGCCCGTCGAATACAAAGGTGAACGTCTTGGCACACTATACATGGTTGCTGATTACGGCACACAGGCGAGGAAACTGATCAGCCTCTACTTCGCGATTTTCTGCGGAGTCATCGCCCTGTCTGCTTTCATCGTGTTGCTGATCTCCGGCAAGCTCGCCCGGCTCGTCACCGGGCCGTTGGATCGCCTCGCAACGACGGTAAAAAAGATCGCGGGCAGTAACGACTATTCGGTGCGTGCACAGAAAATTGCGGACGACGAAGTGGGGACATTCACCGATTCATTCAACAGCATGATCGAGCGCATCGGGGAACGCGACGCGGAGCTGCGCCACGAAATTCTCGAACGCGAGCGCGCCGAAAAGGAACTGCAAAACCTCCACATTCAGCTCCTCGATGCTTCGCGCCAGGCGGGTATGGCCGAGGTGGCGACGGGTGTGCTGCACAATGTCGGCAACGTGCTCAACAGTGTGAATGTCTCCGCAACGCTCGTTGCGGAAAAACTTGGTTTGCACCGTTTGAACAACCTTGTCCGCACTGCTGAGATGCTGCGCGACAAGGGAGCCGGGATTGCGGATTTCTTCACCTCAGATCCGAAGGGACGCCTCATACCCGGCTACATCGCCGACCTTTCCAAGCACCTTGTCAGTGAACGGCAGGAGGCATTGGTGGAGCTTGAATTGCTCACCAAGAACATCGAGCACATCAAGGAAATCGTCTCGATGCAGCAGAACTACGCCCGTCTCGCGGGCTTCGTCGAACAGATCCAGCCCGAATCGCTCGTCGAGGACGCGCTGCGCATGACCACCGGCAGCCTCCACCGGCATCACATCGAAGTGATGCGTGATTTTTCCAAATGCCCGCTGGTTTCCATCGAGCGTCACAAGGCGCTGCAAATCCTCGTAAACCTCATCCGCAACGCTAAGCACGCCATGGATGAAGCAAGTCCTCCTTCGAAGCTTCTCACCCTTCGCGTGAAGCAGGCTTCGCCGGAATTTGTCACCATCACCATAGAGGATAACGGTGTCGGCATCCCCGAGGAAAACCTCACCAAGATTTTCTCACACGGATTCACCACCCGCAAAAACGGCCACGGCTTCGGCCTCCACAGTGCCGCACTCGCTGCGCAGCAAATGGGAGGGAAGCTCACCGGCCACAGCACGGGCGAGGGATGCGGTGCCACTTTCATTTTCGACCTCCCTATCGCCGCCAAAGAAACTAAGGAGGTGGCTTCGTGAGCAACGACACCCACTATCGCATTCTTGTGGTGGACGACAATCCGGCCATCCACGAAGACTTCCGCAAAATCATCCTCGGCCACCAGTCGCGCAATTCCGCGCTCGATGCCACCGAGGCGATACTTTTCGACGACCACACTATCGGAGCCGAGTCACCCGTGCAATTTAGCATAGAGTCCGCCTTTCAAGGCCGCGAAGCGCTGGAGAAAGTCGTGCAATCCATCAAGGACGGGAATCCCTTTGCGATGGCGTTTGTGGATGTCCGTATGCCGCCTGGCTGGGATGGCATCGAGACCATTTCGCATTTATGGAAGGCCGACCCCGCGTTGCAGGTCGTCGTCTGCACCGCATACTCCGACTACTCGTGGGAGAAAATGACCGAGAAGCTCGGCGTGAGTGACAACCTCGTTTTGCTGAAAAAACCTTTCGACAACGTCGAGGTGCTCCAACTCGGCCATGCGCTTACCAAGAAATGGCTTGTCACGCGCCAGGCCCAGCTCCGACTCGATGAACTCGAACACATGGTCGAGGAGCGCACGGCGGAATTGCGCTCGTCCGAAGAGCGCTTCTCGCAGGCTTTTCACAACAGCCCCATTCCTCAGGCGATCCAGACTTTGCAGGCGCAGCGCTTCATTGATGTGAACGACGCATTCCTCCAGATGACCGGTTTCAGCCGCGACGACGTGGTCGGACGCACGCCGTTCAACCTTGGCCTTTGTCTCGATTACGAAGCCCGTTTTCTCGGGCAGGTGCGCGATGGAAAAATCGTCCGCGACGCCGAGGCGCAAATCAGCACACGCGGCGGCGAACTGCGCCACGCACTGCTTTCTCTGGAGCCACTCAATCTCGCCGGCGAGCCGCACGTTCTCCTCATGGTGCAGGATATTTCCGAGCGCCTACAGCTTGAGGCCCAACTGCGGCAGGCGCAGAAAATGGACGCCATCGGTCAGCTCGCCGCAGGCATTGCGCACGACTTCAATAACCTCCTCACCATCATCCAGGGCCACGCGAGCCTCCACATTGACACGAACGCCGCGCCTGTGGAAATCACCTCCTCCCTCCAGCAAATCAACAGCGCAGCCGGGCGGGCCGCTGATCTTACACGCAAACTGCTCACCTTTTCCCGCCGTGGCATCATGCGTCTTCGCGCGATTGATTTAAATCAGGCGATCCTCGGCCTCGGCACCATGCTCCGCCGGCTGCTCGGCGAGAAAATAACCCTTCACACCGAACTGGCAAAGGACATCCCGCATCTTTTCGCCGACCTCACCAGCATCGAGCAGGTGCTGATGAACCTCACCCTCAATTCGCGCGACGCCATGCTAAATGGCGGCATCATTACCATCTCCACCGCCCACGTCCGCTTCGACGCCGAGAGCGCCACCCATCCCGACTCGCGCCCCGGCGAATTCCTCCGCCTCAGCGTCACCGACACCGGCTGCGGCATGGATAGCTCCACGCGCTCCCGCATCTTCGAGCCATTTTTTACCACCAAGGAAGTGAGCAAAGGAACCGGCATGGGCCTAGCCACCGTCTATGGCATCGTCAAACAGCACCAAGGATGGATCGAAGTTGTCACCGCCCCCGGGCAGGGCAGCACATTCTATATCTTCCTCCCCATCACTGAGGGCAAGGCCGACGAAGTCATCCCGGAAGCATGCGAGTCCGAGAGCGACGACGGCACTCACACCATCTTCGTCGTCGAAGATGACGCATCCGTCCGGGCACTCGTCGTAGAGGTGCTCAACAGCTACAACTACCGCGTCATCGAGGCAGAGAGTGGTGACGCGGCCATCGCCATGTGGCCCGAAGTCGAAAACCGGGTGGACGTCCTCCTCACCGACATGGTCATGCCCGGCGAAGCCAGCGGTCTCGACGTCGCCCGCCATTGTTTCGCCAGCAAGCCCGGGCTGAAAGTCATCTACACCAGCGGCTACAGCACCGAACTTTTCGCCACGAACAAAAGCCTCATCGAAGGCGTCAACTACTTGCCCAAACCCTACCTCTCTCGCAGCCTCACCAACATCATCCACAACGCACTCCAGTCCTCAGCCGTCGGTGAGCCTCATCCTGCGGTGCCTGTTCCATCAGCGTAAAGGCCCCACAATTCCACTTCACATTCTCCTATTTCGGTCTTTTCTCCAAACACATGAACGCCGCACAGCAAGAAGTCCTCGACAAAGTCATCGAACTCCTCGGCGAGCACTTTGATCACGCCATCGTCGCCGTCGGCTGGTATGATGAAGACAAACAATACTCCACCACTGCTACCTACAGCGGCGGCGTCGCTCCTGCCCTCGGGCTCTGCAAACTCTACGAGACCAAGTGGCAGAAAGAGCACCTGTGGGGTCCCGACGACGAAGAGGGAAACTAAACTGCGCTAGTGCGCGGGTGCCGCAGCAGGGATGGGCTTTCCCGTCAGTGCCTTGTAAATCGCAGCAGCCATCAGTTTGTGGCCATCCACGTTGGGATGCACGCCGTCGGGGATGCAGTTCTTTCCGGTCAAAGGCTCCTGCAAATCAATCACGTAGCAATTAGTCTCCTTCGCCAGCTTCCGCACCATCGGCTGAATTTCGTTTTTAATGACCTCGCCGTTGATTCCCCACTTGTTCCCTCCCGCAGGCGGCGGCACGCAGCAGTAAATCACCACCTTCGGGTTCGCCTTTTTCAAATCCGCAATCACCGCCTTGTAGTCCGCCTCGAATTCCGCCTTGTGCGCCCAGTTCCCTGGTTTCGAATCATTCGTGCCGAGCATGATCGTCGTCACGTCCGGCTTCTTCTGCATCGCCTGTCCGTATTGCCCCAGCCGGTTGTAAGGATTGTCACCCTTCTTCAGCATCGTCGCCCCGCTCACTCCAAAATTCGTCACTTCCCACTGCTTGCCAAGAGCCGTCCGCAGCGCAGACACATACGCATCCGCTTGCGTGATGCTGTCGCCGATGCACGCCATCCGGATTACCTCACGGTGACCAAAAGTATTGAAAGGCTTCGCATCATCCAGCGCCTGCACAGTTCCAAAGAAAGCCAAACACACCACCAACAGCGGAATTATTTTCTGGATCATAATGTTACTAGTTTCGCCCTATCGGCGCGGGCTTATGCACAGCATTGAGGGAATTGTCACGCCTCTCCCTCGTCTCTCCTTGGTATCAAAACTTATAAAGCATCAGGCATCATTCACTGAGAAACATTTTGCGCTAGCACGTCTCTTGCATTACTAAAGAGCAGCCCATGAATCTCATCCGTGCCGCATTTTGGTTCGCGCTCTTTATCGCATCCACATTTTGTTTCCTAGTGATCTTTGAGCACGGCTTTTCAAATTTCAGCGACAATGCAAAGAAGGAAGCTGATTTCTTGAAGATGGTCTTCAAGCTCTCGGACAAAAAGAAAGCCGCTCCGCCTGCAAAATAGCGGAGTTCATCGAAAAGGTTACGGGACTTTCAGATTAAAAAGGTGTGCGAGCCCATTGTCAGCGACTAGCGAGGATGCTAGTGTCCTCAGTCCCGCAATATGCCCATCACGACCGAACAAGAACTTTCCGCCAATGCGCGTGCGCTTTTCCTCAAAGCAAAACATGCGAATGAAATCGGGAATCATGGCTACGTCCTCCAACTCGTGCTGACTGTTTTGAAGGAAGCGCCCGGCTTCCTCGATGGTCGCAAGCTGGCGCGAGCAGCATCGCTTGCTCAAAACAAAGGCAGGAGAAACTCTTTCTCGCTCGCTGGAACCACGTTTAGCATCACCAGCAGCGGCTCGGTAAAAAAAGATCCTCTCGTGGCGATGGAACTCGCCGAGAAATCGCTCGCCAACGATCCTCAAAGCACCCAAGCAAACCAACTGTTGTTCGAAGCGGCCAACAAGGCGGGATTCCCAGAAGTTGCTTCGTTTGCATTGGAAACGCTCGTCGGTGCGAGTCCGAAGGATACGAAAATCATGCACCAGCTCGCCGCTCATTATTCGAATATCGGCGAGAACGACAAAGCAGTCGCCGTTTACAACCGCATCGTCCAGATCACTCCCAGCGATTTGGACGCGATCAAAAAAAGCAAGGATGCCTCGGCTTCTGCGACATTAAAGAAGGGCAAGTGGGAGGAGGTTGCGCAAAGTGGCGGCAACATGAACTTCCGCGATCTGCTCGGCAAAAAAGACGAAGCCGTCGCACTCGAAAACCGTGCGAAGATCGTTCGCACTGCGGATCAAATCGGCCAGCAAGTCAGCGAAGTCTATGAGGCGTGGGAGCCCCAGCAGGCCAATGTGGATCTCTCTCGCCGTCTCGCCAGTCTTTATGAGCAATGGTTTGAAGTAACACTCGCCGATAATGGCCCAGCGGAAGAGGCAGATGGTTACCTCGAAAATGCAATCTGGTTTTTCACCCACACAAATACCTTACTGAACGGAGGCGACGCCAACATCGCGCGAAAACAGAGCGATTTGGAATTTCGTAAATTGGATAGGCGCATCAAGTCTCTACAGAATTGGTTGGCAAATGTGGACTCCTCTCATCCCGAGGCCCAACCCTACGCGGACGAACTTGATATGCTCATCAAGCAAAGGGACGGCTCCGTGATCGAGACGGCAAAAAAACGCGTAGCCGACAACCCCACGGATCTCCAACTCCGCTATGAATACGGCGAGGCGCTGAAGAATGCCGGCCAGTTCACCGAGGCGATACCTGAATTGCAACGAGCACAACAAAATCCCAATGTTCGCCTGAAAGCCATCAATCTCCTTGGTCAGTGCTTTGTGCAAAAAGGAATGTTCGACCTTGCCGTTACACAATTCAAAAAAGCCGCCAGCGAAATCATCGGGATGGACAGCCTCAAAAAAGAAATCCTCTACAACCTCGGGCTTACTTTTGACAAAATGGGTAAACGCGAGGAAGCACTCACATGCTTCAAGGAAATTTACGAGTCCGACTACGGCTATCTTGATGTCGCGAAGCGCGTGGAAAGCAGCTACGGCGGCTGAATCGCTTGTTTCGTCAAAAAGAAACTCCAGGCGAATAAATCCACTTCCCCCGCTGTCGAACTAGCGCTCCAACTACGCATATGAACAAGCCAACTCTCTTCGCCCTCGCGGCGCTCGCAACACTCGCACTCACCGGTTGCTATGGCACCTACTACGGAGGTGCGCGCGTCTATGGCGGCGGCCCTAGCTATGGAGGTGGCTATTATGCTTCAGAGCCTGTCTTCATCCAACGTGACTACGTCTATATCAGCGGTCGTCCGTATTACGTCCCAGTCTATCGGCACCACGGCCGTATTTACTACACCTACGGTGGACGAAATCACTATTTCAACAACCACGAGTGCCAGAAATACCGCAGTTACAAACACGACCGTGGTTACAGTCATAACACGAACTATGATAATCACCGGAGGCAAGAGCGCTATCAATACGAGCAACAACGCAGGCAGTATGAGTATCAGCAGAGGTCTCAAAAAGACAGCTCCGAGCACCGCAAATCCTCAAAGAAATCACACCAGGAACTGTCGAAACAGCAGATGGAAAATCGGCGGAAACAACAAGCGCAATACAATGCTCAATGGAAAGCGCAGCACGAATACCCGAGGCAGGGCGACAAGAAAAAGAAGAAGAAAAACGATGATTAGTCGGTGAGTCCCTCAGTGTTATAAATCTGGGCATTTTCGGCGATGCCACCTTGAAAACTTGCCACGATTGCTGACATCCGCCAACAAGCACCGATGCGCTACCAACCGCTCGACCCTAAACTTTACATCGAAAACCGCTCCAGGCTCACAGCGCTGCTCCCGCCCAAGTCCATCGCAATCGTCAATGCGAACGACGTTTTCCCGTCCAATGCGGACGCCTCGTATTCCCTCCGTGCAAACAGCGATCTGTTTTACCTCACCGGCATCGAGCAGGAGGAGACGCTGCTCGTTCTTTTCCCCGATGCAGACGATGAGAAAATGCGCGAGATACTTTTTCTTCGCGAGCCAAACGAGCAAAACGCACTTTGGGAAGGCCACAAATTCAGCAAAGACGAAGCGACGAAGCACACCGGCATCGCCGAAATAAAATGGACGCAGGAATTTGACGGTCTGTTCCGCCGCCTCGCGATCGAGGCGGAGAATCTCTACATCAACACCAACGAGCACAAACGCGCCCCCTCGGACGTGGAGACGCGCGACGACCGTTTCATCCGCGAAATCCAGCGCCTCTACCCGCTCCACAATTACCGTCGGCTAGCTCCCCTGCTCCACAAGCTCCGGCTCGTAAAAAGTCCGCGCGAAATCGCAGTCATCCAACACGCCTGCGATCTCACGGCAAAGGGCTTCAAGCGCGTCCTCCGCTTCACCAAACCCGGACGCACCGAAACCGATGTCGAAGCCGAGTTCGCCCATGAATTCATCCGTGGACGTGGGCGCTTCGCCTACGATCCCATCGTCGCCTCTGGCAAAAACGCGTGCTGCCTCCACTACAGCGAAAACAGCGCGCAACTCAAAGACGGCCAACTCATGCTGCTCGATGTCGGTGCCGCCTACGCGAACTACAACTCCGACATGACGCGCACAATCCCCGTGAATGGCCGCTTCACACGTCGCCAACGCGCACTTTACAACGCCGTCCTACGCGTCCTGCGCGACAGCACCGACCGCCTCGCGCCCGGTGTGAAATACAAAGACTGGCAGAAGGCTGCGGAGGCACAAATGAGCGACGAACTGCTCACCATCGGGCTCCTCAAGCCCAGCGACATTCGGAAGCAGACCGCGGACAAACCCGCCGTCAAAAAATACTTCATGCACGGTCTCGGACACCCCATCGGCCTCGATGTCCACGATGTCGGCGACATCATCCAGCCCATGCAGGCGGGATGGGTTTTCACCGTCGAGCCGGGCGTTTACATTCCCGAGGAAAATCTCGGCATCCGCCTCGAAAACACCGTCCTCATCGGCGAAAACGGGAACACCAACCTCATGGAGAATATTCCAATCGAGGCGGACGAAATCGAGGCAGCAATGGCGCGCTAAGACCAGCCTTGCTCAAAGGCACCAACGCGCATACAAGCCGCCCTCCAATTTTAAAAACAACCAACCAAATCACACTATGCCTATCGCCATCGGAACCCAAGCCCCCGACTTCACACTCAAAAGCAAAGACGCCAACGGCCTCAAGGACGTGACGCTTTCCGCCAACTTCGGCAAAAAGAACACCGTCATCCTGTTCTTCCCGCTCGCGTTCACCGGCGTATGCACGCAGGAGTTTTGCGACGTGACGCAAGGCATCAGCAGCTACGCGGGCCTCGATGCGGAAGTCATCGGCGTGAGCGTGGACAGCCCATTTGCGCAGGAAGCGTGGGCGCAGCAAAAGAGCATCACCGTCACGCTCGTCAGCGACCTCGATAAGAAAACCACCGAGGCCTACGGCGTTCTTTTCCCCGGTCTCGCCGGCATCGGCGCTACTAGCGCACGCGCAGCTTTCATCGTGGATAAAGCGGGCGTGATCCAATACGCCGAGCAAACCGAGACGCCAAAGGATCTGCCAAATTTCGCAGCCATTCAGGCCAAGCTCGCGGAGCTGAAGTAGCGCCGCTTTGAAGCTCTCCACCATCGCAGCAACGCTCGCGGAACTCGGCGCAAAGCCGACGCAAAGCCTCGGGCAAAATTTCCTTCACGACCAAAATCTCGCGAAATGGATCGTGGATCAAACGGGCATCGCGCCCGGCGAAGCATGGCTGGAAGTTGGACCTGGACTCGGCGCACTCACCGAGTTCGCGCAAGC